>CABUQW010000007.1 GCA_902493895.1 uncultured Collinsella sp.
ACGGATGAATGTGGGAAGTGTTCGGATGAAGTTGCCAATCAAGGAGTAGCCAATTTGGGACCGGGCTTTTTAAGCTACTTGCGTATGACGGCAGCAGGGTGCTATAGTATTAGAGTTTTGTCTATCTTAGGGGTATTATCCCCTTTTTGAATTGCACCTTCTGGAGGCCCTGTTCATGGAAGAGATGGAAGTCAATCACGTCGACGACATCCACGAGAAGCTGACCGATATGGTGGGCGATCGCGTCAAGGTTAAGGCCAACATGGGCCGCACCCGCGTTGTCGAGCGCATGGGCACCATCAAGAGCGTCCACCCCGCCGTCTTCATTGTCGAGGTCGACGAGCGCCGTGGCCGTAAGTCGCGTCAGTCCTACCAGTATATCGATGTCCTCACCGGTCAGGTCGAGCTGTTCGACCCCGAGAGCGGCGAGCATATCTTTACCCCGCTCGGCAATCAGCTCGAGGAGCACTAACGGTGACCGATCGGTCCCTGACTCTTTCCGCGCCGGCGAAGATTAACCTCTACCTGGGGGTTCATACCGAGCGCGATGACCGCGGCTACCACAGGGTCGATTCCCTGATGGCAGCCGTCGGTCTTTCCGATACCGTGACGGTCACGCCGGCGCAGGCGCTGACCGTTCAGACGGTTCCGGCATCAGATTTTCCCATGCAAAAGAATACGGCGTATCGGGCTGCGGTTGCTATGGCCGATCATTATGGTCGCGAGGCAAACATCTGCGTGACGATTGAGAAGCGCATTCCATTGTGCGCCGGCTTGGGCGGCCCCTCGACGGATGCGGCCGCGGTCATTGTCGCCTTGGCGGAGCTCTGGGGCATTGATCGCACCGACCCAGCGCTCGACGACATTGCGCGGGGCATTGGTGCTGACGTCCCGTTCTTTTTGCACGCGAGTCCTGCGTTCTACGTAGGTGGGGGAGACGTGCTGGCAACTGAGTACCCCGCGCTGCCCGCAACGCCCGTCGTGTTGGTCAAGCCGCGCGAGGCAAGTGTTTCGACAATTGAAGCCTATCGACGTTTTGACGAGGCCCCGGTGCCTGTGGACAAGCCCGGCGCGATAGCTTCTGCCTTGCGTGCTGGTGATGCCGAGACGGCATATGCACTCATCCATAACAACTTGGGTGTCATTTCCGCACAGATGGAGCCGCAGATTCAAACGGTCCTCGACTGGCTGCATAAACAGGATGGCACCGTTGCTGTAGATGTGTGCGGATCGGGTGCCTGCTCGTTTGCCATTTGCGACACCGCCGTCACGGCCGAAAGGCTTGCCGACGCTGCCCAGCAAAACGGCTGGTGGTCCTGCGCGACGCAGTTCATTCCCAACACGGTTCGCGTCGAAGTGCCAAAGAAGTAAAAAATTTCTCTAGCACGCGGCGAAAATCTTTGTTACTATAGTCGAGCTAACGGGTTGTGGCTCAGTTTGGTAGAGCACTGCGTTCGGGACGCAGGGGTCGCTGGTTCAAATCCAGTCAACCCGACCAGAGCATGAGGAGGGACCGCTTCTTGCGGTCCCTTTTTTTAGCTAGTGTTGTGATACCGCGATACCCGCGGTATACTCATTCGAGCTTGTCTCGCTGTATTGTGGAGGTCTACATGTTTGGACTGAGGGCTCCTGAGCTCATCATTATTCTCGTCGTTGTCCTGATTATCTTCGGGCCCAAGAACCTGCCGAAGCTCGGCAAGTCCCTCGGCTCTACCGTCAAGAATATCCGTGAGGGTATGGAGGGCGACGATAAGGCCGAGACCAAGCAGGCCGAGGAGGTCGTGGTCGAGCAGTCCGAGGAGGACAAGGAGATCGCTGAGCTCGAGGCCAAGCTCGCTGCTGCCAAGAAGAAGCAGGCAGAGGACAGCGACGCGGACGCAGAGTAGTCCCATCCCTTTGGGGTGAGCACCTGACCGGCTTGCCCGCAGGCTAGCCGGTCTTTTTCGTTTTGTTGACAGTTGATTGTTTGATCAGAGTTGGGGAGATATCCGTATGGACGCAAGCCAGATCGTACTGACCGCTGAGGGCCGCCAGAAGCTCGTCGAGGAGCTCGCTTGGCGTGAGGGCGATTACGCCAAGGAGATCGTCGAGGACATCAAGGAAGCCCGCGCGTTCGGCGACCTTTCGGAGAACTCCGAGTACGATGCCGCCAAGGACAAGCAGGCCCAGAACGCTGCTCGTATCGCCGAGATCCAGGCCATTCTTGCCAACGCTCAGGTTGCTGCCACCACGGGCGATCTGACCGTCTCCATCGGTTCCACCGTTTCGCTGATTGATCCCAACGGCGAGGTCATGGAAGTCACGCTCGTCGGTACCACCGAGACCAACTCGCTCGAGCACAAGATTTCCAACGAGTCTCCGGTCGGCCATGCCATCATCGGTCACGGCGAGGGCGACTCCGTCGAGGTCGTTACGCCTTCTGGCAAGACTCGCGTCTACACCATCGCCAAGATCGCACGCTAGACCACGGTCCCGCGTAAAGGTATGTTTTCGCTCCCTGGGACCGAATCCTGGGGAGCGTTTTAGTTTGAGGAGCTAACTTATGGCAGAGAACCAGAACGCCGCCGATCAGGCATCGACGCTCAACGACGAGCGCGCCACCCGCCTGGCCAAGCGCGCCGCCCTGTTCGAGGCGGGCCAGAACCCCTATCCTGAGCACTCTGAGCTTGAGGACTACGTCGCCGATATCGAGACTAAGTACGCCGATCTTGCCGATGGTGAGGACACCGAGGATGTCGTGAAGATCGCCGGCCGTGTGGTCGCCAAGCGCGGTCAGGGCAAGATCATGTTCATCGTCGTGCGCGATGCGACTGCCGAGATTCAACTGTTCTGCCGCATCAACGACATGGACGAGGCTGCCTGGAATACGCTCAAGGCCCTCGACCTGGGCGACATCCTGGGCGTGACCGGCGTGGTCGTGCGCACCCAGCGTGGCCAGCTTTCCGTTGCCCCTAAGAGCGCGACCCTGCTTGCCAAGGCCGTTCGTCCGCTGCCCGAGAAGTTCCACGGTCTTTCCGACAAGGAGACCCGCTATCGCCAGCGCTATGTCGACCTGATCGCCAACGACGACGTTCGCGAGACCTTCCGTAAGCGTTCGCAGATTCTCTCTACCTTCCGTCGCTTTATGGAGTCCGACGGCTACATGGAGGTCGAGACCCCCATCCTGCAGACCATCCAGGGCGGCGCTACTGCCAAGCCGTTCATCACTCACTTCAACGCGCTCGATCAGGAGTGCTACCTGCGTATTGCCACCGAGCTGCACCTCAAGCGCTGCATCGTCGGTGGTTTTGAGCGCGTGTTCGAGATCGGCCGCATCTTCCGTAACGAAGGCATGGACCTTACCCACAACCCCGAGTTCACCACGATGGAGGCCTACCGTGCCTTCTCCGACCTCGAGGGCATGAAGGCACTCGCCCAGGGTGTCATTAAGGCAGCTAACAAGGCCATCGGCAACCCCGAGGTCATCGAGTACCAGGGCCAGACCATCGACCTTTCTGGTGAGTGGGCCAGCCGTCCCATGACCGACATCGTCTCCGACGTGCTCGGCAAGCAGGTCACCATCGACACGCCGGTCGAGGAGCTTGCTGCCGCCGCGCGCGAGAAGGGCCTGGAGATCAAGCCCGAGTGGACTGCTGGCAAGATCATCGCCGAGATTTACGATGAGCTGGGCGAGGACACCATCGTCAACCCGACGTTCGTGTGCGATTACCCCATCGAGGTCAGCCCGCTTGCCAAGCGTTTTGAGGACGACCCGCGCCTGACGCACCGCTTTGAGCTGGTTATTGCCGGTCACGAGTACGCCAACGCGTTCTCCGAGCTCAACGACCCGGTCGACCAGGCCGAGCGCTTTGCCGCCCAGATGGCCGAGAAGGCCGGCGGTGACGACGAGGCCATGGAGTACGACGAGGACTACGTGCGCGCCCTCGAGTACGGTATGCCTCCCGCGGGCGGCATTGGCATTGGTATCGACCGCGTGGTCATGCTGCTCACCAACCAGGCTTCTATCCGCGACGTGCTGCTGTTCCCGCACATGAAGCCCGAGAAGGGTTCCCAGTCCGGTGCCGCTGCCGCCAAGGCTGCCGAGGCCGGCAACGCCGCGAGCCCGTTCGTTAAGTCGCTTAAGCCCACGCTTGATTACTCCAAGATCGCCGTTGAGCCGCTGTTTGAGGAGTTCGTCGACTTTGATACCTTCTCCAAGAGCGATTTCCGCGCTGTGAAGGTCAAGGCATGCGAGGCCGTCAAGAAGTCCAAGAAGCTGCTGAATTTTACGCTCGACGACGGTACCGGTACCGACCGCACCATCCTCTCCGGTATTCACGCTTATTACGAGCCCGAGGACCTGGTTGGCAAGACCTTGCTCGCCATTACCAACCTGCCTCCGCGCAAGATGATGGGTATTCCCAGCTGCGGCATGCTGATCAGCGCTGTCCACGAGGAGGAGGGCGAGGAGCGCCTCAACCTGATCCAGCTCGACGCCTCCATCCCCGCCGGCGCAAAGATGTACTAGGGGGTTACGCGGTTCTACGAACCGCGTAACCAGTTGACGCTGCGCGCCGCCCAGGGCGACAATTTGTCATTCAAAAGGCAAGGCATGACCAGAAGGTCTATGCCTTGCCTTTTTCATGCCAACTTGTTCGCCCTGGACGTCGCTCGCTGTCCGTCCTCTACCTGCGGCGTTGACTTGATTGATACTTAGAACATCGATGTAGTCATTAGGGACGCTCTTAAACGACTATCCAACGGCTATTGCGCGCATGGCTCGCATGACAGCCGTCTCTTTTATGTTTCCTTTAGCCGTCGCTGTCTAGGATGGGGGTTAGTCGGTAGGAAGGGAGCGTCTATATGGACGACGCGAGCGAGCGTTCAATCGAAGAGGACATGCTCGATCAGTTCAATTACTTTGATGATGAGGACGAGGAGCTGATCGACCGTCGCGAGCCAGCGCCGCTTGATTCCTTTGATCTGGTCGATGAAGAGACTGATGAGGTTGAGGACGAATCAACGGAGCCCCCACAGTCTTCGCGCCTTAACTCACTGCTTTCGAGAGCCCCCATGCACCACGGCGTTCGTGCCGGCGCGCTCCATATGAAAACTGACTGGCACCAGATCGTGACGGCAGGCGATGAGCTTGCCGTCGATGCGCCGCTCACCGATAAGTCATCCATCATCTGCCGTACCGGCATGCTTATGCTGGCAAGCGGAACGGGTGCCTGGCGCGTGCGCGATACCATGAATCGTGTTGCTGCCGTACTGGGCGTCACGATTCACGTCGACCTGAGTCTTCTGTCGTTTGAGTGCACCTGCATCGAAGATGGCCACTGCTTTAACGAGGTTGTCAGCCTGCCCACAACGGGAGTCAATACCCATCGCATTTGGATGATGGAGAGCTTCTTAAAGGAAATCGAGACGTATGGGCGCCGGTTTACCGTGCACGAATACCACGAGATGCTTAAGACCGTCGAGAGCTCAAAGCCCGATTACTCTCCCTGGCAACAGGGCCTTGCGGCAGCCTGTGCTTGCGACGCCTTCGTCTTTTTGCTCGGCGGCGGCCCTATCGAGATGGCCTGCGCATTCGTAGGCGCTGGTGTCGGTAACTTTGCTCGCTCCCATATTCTCAAGCAAGGTCTTGGCCAGTTTAGCGCGCTGACGACGGGCGTTGCGCTCGCTTGCGTTTCGTATCTGCTGGCATTGCTCGGCCTTGGCCAGGTCGTACCGGGGGCAATGTCGCACCAAGAAGGCTATATCGGCGCCATGCTCTTTGTGATTCCCGGCTTTCCCCTCATTACGGCAGGCCTCGACATCGCTAAGCTCGATATGCGAAGCGGCATTGAGCGTCTTTCGTATGCCGTGTCGATTATTGTGATGGCGACCCTTGTGGGCTGGATGGTTGCCGAGTGTGTGGGGCTGGCACCGGATGATTTTGCCCCGCTCGGCCTTTCGCCGCTTGCCCTTACGCTCCTGCGCGTGGTGATGAGCTTCGTTGGCGTATTCGGCTTCTCGGTGATGTTCAACAGCCCGGTAAAGATGGCCGCGGCAGCTGGGTTGATCGGCGCCGTGTCCAATACCCTGCGTCTGACCCTTGTCGATGCGCCGACGATGATTCCCTTCCTGGGCCTCAGCACGGGAATGCCTCCCGAGGCAGCAGCGTTTATCGGCGCGCTGGTATCGGGTCTGCTGGCAAGCTTGGCCGAAGTCAAGCTCACCTACCCGCGCATCGCCCTCACGGTGCCTTCGATTGTCATTATGGTGCCCGGTCTGTATCTGTATCGCTCGATGTATTACATGTGCACCTTCGACACGGTCAACATGCTCGGCTGGTTTGTGCGTGCAGTGCTCATCGTGGCGTTTCTGCCCGTTGGCCTGGGCGTGGCGCGTACGCTCACCGACCCTCGCTGGCGCCACACCAGCTAATTGGTGCAAGGGAGACAGGCTACTTTGCACCAAATGAGTTGCGGTGAAATAGGGACTGAATTGCTGTTTAAAGGGTCAAAACAGTCCGTATTCCACCGCAACTTAGGGGGCCGGGGGATTATCGATGCCCTGCATCTTCATAAACTCAACGCTTACGAAGCGCAGCCCTTTCATGCTAGGCTGGTTTCACCACATAAGTAGTCGCAGACGCACGTACCACGGGCGGGCGAGATGAAGTCCCAACAGCTCCATCTTGCCCGCCCGTTTTTGTTGCGTGGTGTCGCGGCGTAACACAGAAAGGACCATGCCCTTTATGCCTATCAACAAACGAGAGAGCCTGCTGTTCACCTTTATCATGTGCTTTTGCATGGTGCTCTGGATGAGCATCTACAACGTTGCCCTGCAGCATGGGGCCATCAACGGCGAGGTTGTTGCCGCCGCGTGGCTCGGCTTCCCCGTTGCCTACATTTTTGCCATGTGCTGCGACTGGTTTGTTGCCAGCCCCCTTGCCAAGGGTTTCGCCTTTAAAATCCTGGTCACGCCGGGCAAGAGCTCGCCGCTTGCCATGACGCTCGCCGTCAGCTCCTGCATGGTCGTTCCCATGGTTATCATCATGTCGCTCTACGGCGCGTGCGAAGGCCTGTTCCATATGCCCGGCGGCCCGCTTGCCAATTTGCAGGCGCTGCCGATGATGTGGCTCGTCAACATTCCGCGCAACTTTATCATGGCCCTGCCCTGGAACCTGCTGGTGGCCGGTCCGGTTGCTCGTTTTGTCTTCCGCCGCGCCTTCCCCATGGGAACCGTCTTTGAAGAGCAGCATATGGAGCTCGTGCGCATGCCTGGTGCTCCCGTTTCCGATGCCGCCAATGGCGTTGCCGAGAGCATGGACGCCGAGCCTGCCTGCTAGGCAACAGCCTCTAACCTAGAGCGCCCGCCGCACCTGGCGATTCCTTTTTTGTAGACGTTGTCGTATGGCTGCATGCGGAAAAGGCCCCAGCGGTTAACATATACTCCATATGGGTAAAGAGACCAAAGCGCCGCCACGAGTGGCGCTTTGCGTTTGAAAAACTAGCTCGTCTAAGAGGAACTAGCATGTTAGACCGTTTTACCGATCGCGCGCGCAAGGTCATGTCCATGGCCAAGCAAGAGGCGCTCGATCTACACTCAAATAAGGTGGGCACCGAACACTTGCTGCTCGCGCTTGCCAAGGAGGACGAGGGCATTGCCGCCGAGGCGCTGCGCTCGCTCGATATCTCCTACGACGACATCATGGACACACTCAAAGAGGTCCAGACCACCGTTCCCGAGCCCAGCGAGGAGACCGAGGCCGCTAAGCTCGCCTTTACGCCACTCGTCATCAGCGTGATGGAGCGCTCTTTCCGCGTGGCGCGCGAGAACAACCAGACGTATGTGTCGACCGAGCACCTGCTCATCGGCATCGTCGAAGAGGGCAACGGCATGGCCATGGACATTCTCATGCGCCTGGGCGTGTCATCCGCCTCCATCAAAAAGGCTATCGAGAAACTCACCGCCAAGGACCAGGACAAGAAGCGTCCGCTCGCCGGAGCCGGCGCCGGTCGCCCCGGTGCGGGCCTGCCGTTCTTTAGCGGCTCGGATGGCTCTCAGCAAAAGGGGAGCGGCACCGACACGCTTAAGCAGTTCGCGACCAACCTCACGCAGAAGGCGCGCGACGGCGAGCTCGACCCTGTAATTGGTCGCGAAAAGGAAGTCCAGCGTATGATGGAAATTCTTTCGCGCCGCACCAAGAACAACCCGCTCATTCTGGGCGACCCCGGCGTGGGCAAGACGGCCATCGTCGAGGGCCTGGCTCAGCAGATTGCAGCCGGCAACGTGCCCGAGAACCTCATGAACCAGAATATCTGGACGCTCGACCTGCCGGGCCTCGTGGCGGGCGCCAAGTATCGCGGCGAGTTTGAGGAGCGCCTCAAGAACGTGATTCAGGAGGCCACCGAAGCCGACGACGTCATCCTGTTTATCGACGAGATGCACACCATCATCGGTGCCGGTTCTGCCGAGGGCTCCATCGACGCGAGCTCCATGCTCAAACCCGTGCTCGCGCGCGGTGCCTTTCAGATTATCGGTGCCACCACGGCCGAGGAATTCCGCAAGTACCTCACCAAGGACCCGGCCTTCGAGCGTCGCTTCCAGACCATCGATGTCGAGGAGCCGAGCGTCGAGGACACGGTCAAGATCCTGACCGCACTCAAGCCGCGCTACGAGGAGCATCACCATGTGCGCTATACGCAGGGTGCTATCGAGGCCGCCGCGAACCTTTCCAACCGCTACATCCAGGATCGCTTCCTGCCCGATAAGGCCATCGACCTCATTGACGAGGCCGGCGCCCGCGCTCGCATCGCCGCGAATCGCGCGCCCGAGCCGGTGCGCGAGGCCGAGCATCGCGTAGAGGAGCTCAAGGCCGCCGCGCAGGAGGCCACCGAGGGCGACGACATGAACAAGGCCGCCGAGATTACCGAGCAGCAGAAGGCCGCCGAGATTGAGCTCGCCGAGGCCAAGGCTGCCTGGACCGCTGAGCTCGACGCCAGCCCGCTCACCATCGATGTGAGTCAGATTGCCGACATCGTGTCTGTGACCTCTGGCGTGCCGGTTTCCTCGCTCACCGAGAGCGAGAGCCGGCGCCTGCTGCAGACCGAAAGCGTGCTCAAGACGCGCATCATCGGCCAGGATGAGGCAGTCGAGGCCGTCGCCAAGGCCGTGCGCCGCAGCCGCTCGCCGCTCAAGGACCCGCGTCGTCCCGGCGGCAGCTTTATCTTCCTGGGTCCCACCGGCACAGGCAAGACCGAGCTCGCCAAGACGCTCGCCGAGTACCTCTTTGGCAGCAAGGACGCGCTCATCAGCTTCGACATGTCGGAGTTCGGCAGCGAGTTCGAGGTCTCCAAGCTCATCGGTAGCCCTCCGGGTTACGTGGGCCACGACGAGGGCGGTCAGCTCACCAAGGCCGTTCGCCGTCATCCGTACTCGGTCGTGCTGTTCGACGAGATCGAGAAGGCGCACCCCGACATCTTCAACATTTTGTTGCAGGTGCTGGAGGAGGGCCGCCTGACCGATAGCCAGGGCAAGACGGTCGACTTCCGCAATACCGTGATCATCATGACGTCCAACGTGGGCGCCCGCGAGATCGCGCAGGATGCGAGCGTCGGTTTTGGCACCACCGGTGAGCAGGGTCTCACGTCGAGCGAGATCCGCGGCCGTGCGATGGGCGAGCTCAAGCGCCTGTTCCGCCCCGAGCTGCTCAATCGTATCGACGATATTGTGGTGTTCCAGAAGCTCTCGGGCGAGAATCTCACCAAGATTGCGCACCTGCTGGTGGACGATCTGCGTCAGCGTTTGATTGCCAACGGCATGAACATCAAGCTCACCGATGCGGCCTATGACAAGATCGTGGCCGAGGGCACCGACCTCACCAACGGTGCGCGTCCGCTGCGCCGCGCCATTCAAAAGCTCATCGAGGACCCGCTGTCCGAGGAGCTCCTGGCCGGCGAGTGGGGCGAGGGCGATACCGTCCTGTGCGACGTGGCCGACGGCAAGTTTGTCTTTAGCCACGGCGCGGGCGAGATCCCGGCACCGCGTCCGGCGGGTACGCTCGGGGGCGATACCGCCCCGGCGGCGCCGCACACCGGAAACGCCGCGCCTGTGAGCAGTGGCGTGAGCTCGGGCCCCGGTGGCATGATGCAAGCCGGTTCCGGCGCGCTGTAGGGATTAAACATACCTTGTATAACGGGGGCGTTTCCGATAAGGAAGCGCCCTCATTTCTTTTGAAATGCGCTTCAATCTGCCGTGCTATACTAAAATCGAGATATAGTATAGCAAAGGAGCTGATATGCCTACGTCAATACTCGACACGCGGCCAGTTCAGATGAACGTGCGTATAGATCGCCAGCTCAAAGAGGCGGGAGACGCCGTCCTGACTCATATTGGCATGACGCCGTCACAAGCCGTTCGGATACTTTGGGAGTATCTGGTCGTTAACGGACGCATGCCCTCGAAGGGAGACGCGGCGGCTCCGGTTTCTGACGGAGTGGAGCATCGGCGCATGGAGTCAAGGGCCGCGCAAGGCAGCCATATCGTTCGCGATTCGTGCCTCAAATACGGCATCCCCATCCCTGAGTTCTCGGGAGACTATGACGACCTCTATGAGGAGGCCATGGCGGAGCGCTATCCCGAGTGGGTGGAACTATGAGCACAGAAGGCGTCCTCAAGCTGTTAATCGATACCAACGTATGGATGGATTATTTTTCTGGCAGGTCCGACCGTACGGCAAATGTCGTCCATCTGATCGAGATTGCCGACGCCTCGGAACGGATTGCCCTGTTTGCCTCGTCGCTTTCGGTCAAAGACGTTTCATATCTTGTCTCGGCGGCAATCAAGCAGGAGTGCCGAAGAAAGACTGGCTCACTGAGCGATAACGCCATTGCGGCGGCAGACGAAACGGCCTGGGCATGCGTTCGACAGATGCGCGAGCTAGCCCTCATCGCCCCGGTCGGTGCAGACGAGGTCTTCGACTCCTTTGTGTTCAAGCACCACCACAATGACTTTGAGGACGACCTGATGCTGGGCGTCGCCAATCGCATTGATGCCGATTACGTCGTGACGGAGGACAAGAATCTTATTAAACATACCAATGGTGTATGCATTAATGTTCAACAGGCGTTGAGGTTGGTTGGGGGGTCCAACGTTCCCTCTGCGCAGCCCGTCTAGCTTGCTTTACCTTGATAAAGTGGCGTTTCCTCACCGTTAGCCGATGATGCGAGGGCGCTCGGCGTTTTCGACTGGTTTATGCACGCAAAGTCTGGGAATATACAAGTCGCATGTCTTACTGTCTAACCAGTTGCGCCAAGGAGGCACCATGGACTACAAGATTACCGGCTACGAGCCCGCCCAGCTGTTCCATTTCTTTGAGGAGGTCAGCGCGATCCCCCGTGGGTCTGGCAACGAGAAGGGCATCAGCGATTTCCTGGTTGCGTTTGCCAAGGAGCGCGGCCTCGATGTGTACCAGGACGAGGTCTACAACGTCATCATTCGCAAGCCCGCATCTGCCGGTGCCGAGAATGCCCCGACCGTGATGCTGCAGGGCCATATCGACATGGTGTGCGACAAGTTGGGTTCCGTTGAGCATGACTTTACGACCGACGGTATCGACCTGGTCGTCAAGGACGGCGTCCTCACCGCTAACGGCACTACTCTGGGCGCCGACAACGGTATCGCCGTCGCTCTGATGCTTACCGTGCTCAACGATGATTCGATTGCCCATCCGGCTCTCGAGTGCGTATTCACCACCGACGAGGAGACTGGCCTGGTCGGCGCCGAGACGCTCGACAAGTCCCAGATTAGCGCCCGCACCATGATTAACCTTGACTCCGAGGAAGAGGGCGTTGCCACCGTCAGCTGCGCCGGCGGCGTCGTCGTTACCTACACCTGCCCGATCGCGCGCGAGCACAAGACCGGTAGCACCCTCACGCTCGACATCTCCGGCCTGCTGGGCGGTCACTCCGGCAGCGATATCCACCTGGAGCGCGGCAATGGCAACCTCATCATGGCCCGCATCATCGACCGCCTGATGGTTGCCGGCGAGCCCGCCATCGTCAGCTTTAACGGCGGCACCAAGGACAACGCCATCAACCGTGAGTGCAAGGCTGTTCTGGTCTACGCCGACCACGCTGCCGCCGAGGCTGCGGCCGAGATCGCCCGTGGCATCATCGCTGACGTCACTGCCGAGCTCGAGGTCTTCGACCCCGGCTTTACCTGCACCGTCGAGATTGCCGACGACGCCGAGGTCGAGGCCATGGACCAGAAGTCCGCGCTTGCCCTCATCCGCGCCCTGCGTCTTGCCCCCAACGGTGTGATTCGCCGCAACGTCGCCACCGACGGCTCCGTCGAGGTTTCCTCCAACATCGGTGTGGTTGCCACTTCTGACGACGAGGTCAAGATCATGCTGTCCCCGCGTTCCTCGATCACCTCGCTGCAGAACGAGTTCAAGGACCGCCTGCAGACGCTGGCCGATGTCCTGGGCTTCGACGCCAAGTTTGAGTTCGAGTATCCCGGCTGGAGCTATGCCGAGCATTCGCCGGTCCGTGACGTCTTTGTCGAGAGCTATCGCGAGCTCTTTGGCTCCGAGCTGCGCATCGAGTCCATTCACGCCGGCCTTGAGTGCGGCCTGTTTGCCGAGGCCCTGCACGGCCTGGACGCCATCGCCGTGGGCCCGACGCTCTCCGATGTCCACACCCCGGACGAGAGCATGGAGCTCGCTTCTGCCGAGCGCTTCTACGAGCTGCTCATCGACGTCCTCAAGCGCCTCGCTGCGTAAAGGTTGCGCTAGCAGCAGTCCGAGCCACGTGCTAGCGGATTGCAAATGAAATTATGAGGGGGGGGGCATCCGAGCTTTTGCGACGGGTGCCCCCCTCTTTTTTGTTTGATAATTGCGAAATTACGGCCACCTAGTCCATTTCTGCCCTGATGAGGTCGAGGGTGCGCTGGCAGTTTTCGCGGACGGGGCCGAGCATATGCTCGCGCAGGTCCGCCATGCCGGGCAGGTCGGCGTATTCGTCCATGACCTCTTCCATGCAAATGGGCACCTCGTAGGCGAGGTCCATCATGGTCGCAAAGCAAAACTTCTCGGATAGCCCGGCATCGGTGAGCGTCGCCTCCAGCGTGGGGTCGCCCATACCGTGGTATCGGCGGATAGCGCCTGGACCGATGCACCCCACACGATTTTCGCCGCCAACGCTCATGGCAAGGCGCGCCCGGCGGCGCATGCGCTCATACGCCAAACCCGACGCGACATCGTACATTCGAGCCATCATGGCTGCGCCGTCGTTTCCAAGGAGCAGGGAATAGTTTTTCGCGTGCGCATCCGGTGCGCCGATGATGGCGTTAAAGAAAAGTATCTGCGTAAACAGATACAGGTTAAGTTGATGGTGGCTCGTATTTACGAGGAGCTCTTGAATGTCGCGTGTGGTCGGGCCGCCGTCTGCCGTGTACTTTTGGGCGGGCATCACCCCAAGTGCCTGACAGAGGTCTTCTTGATGTAGGCGCCTGATCGTTCCGTCTTTGACTTTCACGCGGTCATAGCGCTCAACAATGAGGGCAGGTTCGTCCTCAAACATACGATATTCGACGTTTGCCGTTGCGATGCCGGCGCGCTGGGCGCTTTTCATGCAGACAAACTCATTGAGAGCCTCGAGTTTAAATCCGATAACGCCATTTTTGAAAATATGCGTCGTGGGCGAGGAGCCCATGCATTCGCACCAGCGGCCGTTTATGAACGCGAGCGCGAACTTGCCCTGGTTGCCTCCAAGTGACCAACTTTCATCTAGACCCATCCACGATGCATCGCGGTCATCTCTGATCGACTTGAGACGGAGAGCAATTTCGTGGTCGTCTATAGGGCGGTATTCGCCAGCGCGATGCAGGACGGCGTCGGCATCTTCTTCGGCACAAAACTGCACTCCGCCCGGACAGTCGAGTCCGATATGGCTGAGCAACGCAACGGGATTGTTGGGCCTAACGTCGAATTCGGCGGCAATCGCTTTTCGTTGGTCCTCGCTGTCGGGTAGAAGGCCAAACAGGTACGGATTCATGACCTGTTGTCCGTATGTGCGATTCGATACGGGTATGTTGGTCGATAGGGCTGGCCCGTCATAGTCATGATCGTAGGTAAAGCTGATAAGACCGTTCTCATCTTGCGTGAGCGTTCCCGCAGGTACGCCGCAAATAATAGTCCGAAGTGATGTTCTGGCCATTGGCTATTTCCCTTCGGGCTTGGTTTGGTTAGATACGTTTGCGGCAATCGAGACTCCGAGATTGGACATGGCGAAATCGGCGAAGACCTCGTCGTAGAGTGCGGATGTAAAGGGGGCATCTGCAAGAGCCGGAATGGGGGTACTACGACGGTTGCGATGATGAGGACGTTGAGTGTGATGGCGCCTGGGGATGCTGCGAGGCAGCGGATTGGCATGCGGGGCGTCGACTGGTCGCTCGTTTTTCGCTTCGCCGATATCCCCTTGAGCGGCGAGTGCCAGTCCAAGAGCATTGAAAATCGTCAGCAACTTGTCGAGTCGAATGCCGGTGGCGTCTCCTAGCTCGAGCGATGCGAGCAGGCGCTCCGAAACACCGGCTTTTTTAGCGAGGGTCGCCCGGGTGAGACCCTGCGCCTCGCGTGCCTGGCGCACGTAGATGCCAGCTTGGCGCGGTGTGGTGATGGGAAGGGTGTCCACGGCGATCTCCAAACGTGCAGACTTTTGCATATCAGTATGACATGCAAAAGTCTGCATGAAAAGGCCTCATGCAAAACTCTGCATGAGGCCTTGTGCTGGCGTTGAGTTTTGAGCGATTGTGTTTGGCGTTACAGCGCCAAAATCCCCAGATGCTCAAGCAAAATCTTAAGCCCAATAAGGATGAGCACGACGCCACCCACGATGGTGGCGGGTTTTTCGTAGCGCGCGCCAAAGGTGTGGCCGATCGCTACGCCGGCGACGGAGAAGATAAACGTTGTGACGCCGATAAGCGATACAGCGGGCACGATGTCAACCGAGAGCGCGGCAAATGAGATGCCCACGGCTAGGGCGTCGATTGAGGTGGCGATAGCGAGGATCAGGTACTCGACCAGGTCAATCTTTTCGGCATTCTTGCCGTCGCCTTCATCCTCGTCCTCGGTAAAGGCCTCCCACAGCATTTTGCCGCCGATGAAGGCGAGCAGGATAAAGGCGATCCAGTGGTCGATGGGGCCGATGATGCCCATAAACTGGCTGCCAAGCGCCCATCCGATTACGGGCATGCCGGCCTGAAAGCCGCCAAAGAACAGGCCGAGCACCACGGCGACTTTAAGGTTGATCTTCTTCATGCCAAGGCCCTTGCAGATGGATACGGCAAAGGCGTCCATCGAAAGGCCAACGGCGAGCAACACGAGCTCTGCGAGTCCCATAGTCTGGCTCCCTCTCTGCGGGCGGGCCCGCGTGTACCTCTTGGGGGAGTAACAAAAAAGACTCGTGGCGTACGCGTTGCGCGCACAGCCACGAGTCTCGTTCATTAAGGCAAGCCAGGCCGCATCGGCCAGTGTGTTGACTTGCCGCGCCACCGGAGGCGAACCCGATCACGCGACTACTCCCTCATTTATGCGAATCCCGATGCTACCACATAAGCAGCTCATTTGGATTGGGGCTCTCAGCTGTGTTCGCTCATTCTGTAAGCATCGGATTTTGCGGGCGTCACAGGGGCAAACCGTGAGAAACTTATTGACGTTTATGGAGCGTATACGATGGGAGCGATGCCTTGGATAAGAACGAGCTGCAAAAGCGTATGGAACAGGCCATCCGCCTGACTGCCCCCGGTCAGCCGATTCGCACCGCCCTCGACATGATCATTGCCGGTCACCTGGGCGCCCTTATCTGCGTCGGCGACACCGAAAACGTGCTCGCCGCCGGTAACGACGGCTTCCCGCTCAACATTTCGTTTACCTCGAACCGCCTGTTCGAGCTCTCCAAGATGGACGGTGCCATCGTTATCGATGGCGACCTCACCCAGATCCTGCGTGCCAACTTCCACCTCAATCCCGATCCCTCGCTCGCCACGAGTGAGACGGGCATGCGTCACCGTACTGCCGCTCGCATGTCGGTGCTCACCGATGCCATCGTGATCTCGGTTTCGGCTCGTCGCGCCGTCGTCAACGTGTACGTCCACGGCAAGAGCTACGAGATCCAGCCCGTCACCACCATCATGAGCTCGGTCAACCAGCTCGTCGCCACGCTCCAGACTACCCGTCAGTCGCTCGATCGCTCCCTGCTGCGCCTGACGGCCCTCGAGCTCGACGACTACGTCACACTCGCCGACATTACCGGTATTTTCTCGAGCTTCGAGATCATGCAGCAGGCAAAGACCGAGCTTAAGGATTGCATTGTCAAGCTGGGTAACCAGGGTAAGCTCGTGCAGATGCAGCTCGAGCAGCTCGCGGGCTCCAGCATGGATACCGAATACGACTTGATGATCCGCGACTACGCGAGCGATTCCTCTGAGGCCAACGCCGAGAAGATTCGCGCCGAGCTGAGCCGTATGACGCCTAAGGACCTGTCCGACCCGCAGCACGTGGCGGCAGTTCTGGGCTATGACGACTTGGACGAGGACTCCGTCATGACGCCGCTGGGCCTGCGCACGCTTTCGCGCGTGTCCGTCGTGCGCGACGGCGTGGCCGAGAAGATCGTCGACGAGTACGGCTCGCTGCAGGAGCTCATGGACGACATCAGCGAGGATCCGGAGCGCTTGGGCGACTTTGGCGTCAACAACCCTGCCATTCTTGCGGACTCGCTGTACCGCATGAAGGGCACCAAACAGGGGAACGCATAATGGCGCCCGTATGCGCCGTGGTCGTTGCCGGCGGCAGCGGCCAGCGCTTTGGAAATCCCGGCGGCAAGCAGCTCGTTAATGTGGCGGGCCGTCCGCTCATGAGCTGGTCCATCCGCGCGTTCGATCGTAGCGATAAGGTCGGCCATATCGTCGTGGTTTGCCCTGCCGAGCGCCGTGCCGAGATGCGCCGCCTGGCCATCGACCCGTTTGACTATGACACGCCCATCAGTTTTGCCGATGCCGGCGATACCCGCCAGGACTCTACCCGTGCCGGCGTGCACGCGGTGCCGGCGGGCTTTGAATACGTCGCCATTCACGATGGCGCTCGTCCGCTCATCACGACCGAGGCCATCGATCATGCGATCGACGTGCTTGTGGGCGACCGCTCGCTCGACGGTGTCGTGTGCGGTCAACCCGCGATCGACACGCTCAAGATCGTCGACGGCGATAATATTGTCGAGACGCCGCCGCGTGAGCTCTATTGGGCCGCGCAGACGCCGCAGATCTTTAGCGTCGATACTATGTGCAGCGCCCACGCTGCAGCCATTGCCGAGGGCTTTATCGGCACCGATGATTCGTCGCTGGTCGAGCGCATGGGCGGGCGCGTCCGCTGCGTTCAGAGCCCGCGCGATAACCTTAAGGTGACGGTGCCCGAGGACCTGCGTCCCGTAACCGCAATTCTGCTTGGCCGCATGGCCGAGGGAGAGGACCTTCCCCATGTTCAGTAACCTGCGCATTGGCCACGGCTACGACGTCCACCGTCTGGTGGAGGGGCGTCGATGTATCATCGGCGGGGTCGACATTCCCTACGAGCGCGGCCTGCTGGGCCACTCGGATGCCGATGTGCTCGCGCACGCGCTGGCCGACGCCATTCTGGGCGCCTGCCGCGGGGGAGACATTGGCAAACTATTCCCCGATACCGACCCCGCCTATGAGGGTGCCGATTCGATGGTGTTGCTCGCTCGCGTGATGGACTATGCGCGCGAGCTGGGCTTCGAGTTTGTCGATGCCGATTGCACCATTGCCTGCCAGCAGCCTAAGATCACCCCGCACCGCGATGCCATGCGCGCCAACCTTGCCCATGCCCTGGGTGTTGACGTCGAAAACGTGGGCGTCGCCGCCACTACGACCGAAAAGCTCGGTTGGGAAGGCCAGGGCGAGGGAATCGGCGCCTGGGCCGTCTGCCTGCTACAGAAAACCGTTAAGGAGTAACGAATGCGTATCTACAACAGCGCTACCCATAAAAAGGAAGAGTTCCAGCCCATCGAGTCCGGCAAGGTCCGCATGTACGTGTGCGGCCCCACGGTCTACGACAACATCCACATCGGCAATGCCCGCACGTTCATCAGCTTTGACGTGATTCGTCGCTGGCTCATCGCGAGCGGCTACGAGGTCACGTTCGCCCAGAACCTCACCGATGTCGATGACAAGATCATCAAGCGCGCCAACGAGCAGGGCCGCACGGCCGCCGAGGTCGCGACGGAGTTCTCCGACAAGTTCATCGGCGTCATGCGCGCCGCCAACGTGCTCGATCCCGATGTGCGCCCCCGCGCCACCAAGGAGATCGGCCCCATGATCGCCATGATCAAGACGCTTATCGAGCAGGGCCACGCTTACGCAGCCGATAACGGCGATGTGTACTTTGCTGTGCGCAGCGATCCCAACTATGGTCAGGTCTCGGGCCGCAACATCGACGACCTTATGGTTGGCGCACGCATCGAGGAGAACGAGGACAAGAACGACCCGCTCGACTTTGCCCTGTGGAAGGCCGCCAAGCCCGGCGAGCCCAGCTGGCCGAGCCCCTGGGGCGAGGGCCGTCCCGGTTGGCACACCGAGTGCGCCGCCATGGTGCATCGCTACCTGGGCACTCCGATTGACATCCACGGCGGCGGCTCCGACCTGGCCTTCCCGCATCACGAGAATGAGTGCGCTCAGGCCACCTGCGCCTGGCACCAGGGCTTCTCCAACACCTGGATGCACACGGGCATGCTGCTGGTAGACGGCGAGAAGATGTCCAAGTCGCTCGGCAACTTCTTTACGCTGGCCGAGGTCCTCGAGCAGCACTCCGCTGCCGCCCTGCGCCTGCTGATGCTGCAGACGAGCTATCGCTCGCCGCTCGACTTTTCTTGGGAGCGCCTGGAGGGTGCCGAGAACTCGCTCACGCGTATCGCCGGTACGGTCGAGAACCTGCGCTGGGCCGCGAACCATGCGACGGCCGATGCCGATGAGGCGGCATCCGAGGCGTTTGCCGCCAAGGCCGCCGAGACCCGTGCCACCTTTAAGGAGTGCATGGACGACGACTTTAACACCGCTGGTGCCATGGGTGCCGTCTTTGGCTTTGTGACCGAGTGCAACCAGTACCTGGAGCAGGCGGGCGACGCTGCCGACAAGGCCGCCGCGCTTGCCGCCGCCGACACGCTGGCCGAGTTGCTCGATACGTTTGGCGTTGAGCTTCCCGAGCCCAAGGTCGAGCTGCCGCTGGGCCTGCTGGGCGTTGCCGCCGGCCTGGTCGCCTACACGGGTGACGATGTGGACGAGGCCGCTGCCAAGATTCTCGAGGCCCGCGCCGAGGCCCGCGCCGCCAAGAACTGGGATCTGGCCGACGCCATCCGCGATCAGCTCAAGGACTTGGGCCTGACAATCGAAGATACTGCCGCGGGTACTCGTATCAAATCTCTCTAATCCCCGCGGGTTTTCCAAGCGCCCGACCTTGCCGTTCAAACCGTCGCTCGCGTACTCAAGTACGCGTCGCTCCTCTTTCACGGCTATCTCGGATACTTGGAAAACCCGTGCCGACCGCCCGAGCCACGGCACCTTGCCTTTCAATCGTCGGGCATGACCTTAAGGTCTATGCTCTCCTCTTTCAAGGCAATCTGCCGCACCTCGGGCGGTCGGTCTATTTGTTTCGTTTGATAGTTGTATTTAGGAGGTCGCTTTATGGCCGACAATCGCAAGCGTGCACCGCGTGGCGGCAAGCAGGCTGCTTCTGGCTCGCGTCCGATTCGCCGCAATGATCGCGCTGCCGCTCCCAAGGGCCAGCGCGATCGCACCCAGGCCGCACGTCCGCAGCGCGATCGCAGCCGCGACAATGTTCAGGTTCTCAAGGGTGAGTTTATCGAAGGTCGTCGTGCTGCCGCCGAGGCGCTGCGCACTGGTTTTCCCATCAAGTGCGCGCTCATTGCCGAGGGCGGGGAGCGCGATGCCGCCTTGTCGCGCCTAGTCGACGACCTCAATGCCGCGGGCGTCCGCATTAAGTACGTGCCGCGCGCGCAGCTCGATGCGCTGTCGAGCCATGGCGCTCACCAGGGCATTGCGCTCGAGGTTGGCAACTTCCCCTATGCCGATGTCGCCGATATTCTCGACCGTGCGGGTGACGGTCCGGCGCTCGTCGTCGTGCTCGACCATGTGACCGACGACGGTAACTTTGGTGCCATCGTGCGCTCCGCCGAGGTCGTGGGCGCGGCGGGCGTCATCATTGCCAACAAGCGCGCCGCCGGCGTGACCGTGGGCAGCTACAAGACTTCTGCCGGCGCCGTCATGCATCTGCCCATCGCACAGGTTCCCAATATCGCCCGTGCGCTCGATGACCTCAAGGCCGCTGGCTTTTGGGTGGGTGGTGCCTCCGAGCACGCCGAAGGCAGTTGCTGGAATGCTCCCTTCGAGGGTCGCGTGGCGCTCGTCATGGGCTCCGAGGGCGACGGCATCTCGCGCCTGGTGCTCGAGAAATGCGACTTTTTGACCAAGCTTCCCCAGCGCGGCATGACCGAGAGCCTCAACGTTGCCCAGGCGACCACGGCGCTGTGCTTTGAGTGGCTGCGTCGCAACGCCGGCGAGCTCATGGGGGAGGAGTAGCGCATGTCCAAGAAGAACCGCGCCAAGTCCAAGGCCAAGCGCTTTGGCGAAGGCTCGGCCAAGCCGATTGTTTCGGCCGCGACCTATGGTGTGGGCGGCAATGCGTTTGCGCAGGCCATAGCCGATCCGGTCTCGACGGTGCATTCCAATAAGCCCGAGCTGCTGGTGGTCGACGGTTACAACGTAATCCACTGCACGCCGCGCTACGAAAAGCTCGTATACGACCATTCCGACGATCCGTATTCCAGCGACGTTCACGATATGGCGCGCACCGCCCTCATCAACGACGTCGCCGCCTTTGCCCAGGGCCGCTACGAGGCCGTGATCGTGTTCGACGGCGCGGGCAATATCTCCAGCGAGCGCCCCAACTTGCCGGCCCGCGGCGTGCGCATCGAGTTTTCGCCGACGGGCGTCTCTGCCGATACTGTGGTGCAGAAGCTCTGCATTGAGGCGCGTGAGGAGGGCCGCGCGTGCTCCGTGGTGTCGAGTGACGGCACAATCCAGGCCGTCGTCATGGGCAAGGGTGTCACGCGTATTTCGAGCCGCATGCTGGTGGACGAGATCAAGCAGATCGATAACGACGTTCACGAGGCAGAGGAAGCTCCGCAGATCAAGATGACCCTGGGCAGCCGTCTGAGCCCCGATGCCCTGGCCAAGCTCAAGGCCCTGCGCGGGAGGTAGGGGAGCTGCCGCAGCTGTGGCGTAAATGCATAACACAATGCAGTCTGTTGCACCCCGTGCGCAATTCCTCTATTCTTAACTAGCTTCGCGCAAAAGCGCCAAGTGTGCCAGTGTGGCGCAACGGTAGCGCAACTGATTTGTAATCAGTGGGTTGCAGGTTCGATTCCTGTCACTGGCTCCATGAAAGTTTCGGGCTCTGTTCCCTTGTGGGACAGGGCCCGTTTCTATTTAGGTGGTGCGCCATCGGGTTAGCGCCCATCCCGTTTTTGGTTTGTCTCGTTCTCCAGTTTGTCTAAATCTGTAACACCAAGACCGATATTTGGCATCTAACTGTTACAGATCGAGACAAAGGCGGGTGCGGACCTGGATGTCCTGCTCGAGCGTGGATTTCTGGACACGCGAGCGAAGAAAATCTCCCGACCGGAGAACGAGCGTGGAAAATTAACTTGGATAGGGAGCTAAGGTAAACACCGATTGTCTATCGACGGCTTTAGAAACAACGACCCCGATTTCATTGTGGAATCGGGGTCGTTTGTGCCTCAGGAATCCGAATGGATTAATCGAGCTCCTAGGGACTTCTTGGGTTCTTGCTAATGGTCTGCCGAGGATGTCCCCAATGCAAACAGCGGACATTTACTCAATATAGCTGGGGTTCTTCTTGATAATCATGCGTGCAGCGATGAAGGAGACGACGATGGCGATGATGGCGACAACGCATGCCAGCACGAAGTTGCCCATGGACCCATCGGGAGCGATAAAGATGAGTGCCGAAAGAAGGCCGGGGCATGCTCCCGCAACATACTCTTTCAGAACAAAGATGCCTGCAGGGAGTCCAGCGCAGAGCGCGCCGATTGCCGTGCCGACAAGCAGGCGGGGACGCTCGATGAGGCAACCGTAGAACGCGGGCTCGGTTACGCCACAGAGTGCGGTGACGGCAACCGTGGTGACCATACCCCTCTTCTCTTTGTTTCCCTTCATGGCAGTTGCCAGGGCGAGGCTCGTGCCGCCAATGCAGAGGTTCGAGATGAATCCAAAGATAATGGGTGCCCAACCGAGCTGCGCCAGGCTCGTAACTTCGATTGCGATGTAAGCCTTATCGAGACCGAGCATGACGAAATAGGGGTTAAGGGCTGCCAGGATCGGAGTAGCGATAAATGCCACGTTGTCCATAAGCCACGTGACGGCATCGCTCAGCGCGTAGCCCATCATGCTGCCGGCGGGGCCAAGGATAATCAGCTCGACGGGCACGACGATGATCATGGTGAGCAGCGGCTTCAAGAACAGTTTGGTAACGTCGGGAATGATCTTCTGAAGGCCGCGGTCGACAAAGTACATGAATACAACGCCCAGTACGATGGGCACTACCGTACTCGAATAGTCGTTCGTCGGGATGGGAATACCAAGAAAGTCGAGACCCTCGGCACCGCTAATGGACGAGCTGATCATGATCGCGCCCAGCAATGCGCCCATGATGGGCTGCATCTTCATGACGGCTGCGAGCTGATAACCAAGATAAACGGGCAAGAAGCTAAACGAAGCGCTAAAGATCGCCAACAGGACCTGGGCGGTTCCGCTATCGGTGCTCAATCCGCAATAATTGACCAGGAGATTCTTGATTGAAAGAATGAGTCCGCCAACGATGAGCGCCGGGACGATGGGCATGAATACCTGTGCAGAGACGTTCCCGAATTTCTCAATCAAGCCCATGGCGGTGTTACCGCTTTTAATGCCTTCTGCAAGGTCTTTGGCGGTTTGGGCATCGTCGGCAACCGTGCCACCGCCGACTTCGATTCCCGCGAAGTCGAGGAAGTCGTTGTAAGCTTCGGTGACGTTGGGGCCGATGATCACCTGAAGCTGGCCACCGCTGACTACTGCCCCGAGCGCCTGATCGGCCGATTTGGCGAGCTGGAGATCGATAATCGAGGTGTCTCGTGCGTCGATGCGAAGGCGCGTCGCACAATGAGTTACCGATGTAATGTTCTCTTTGCCGCCAACAGCCTTTAGGACTGTTTCGGACATTGCCTGATATTTCATCTCTTTCTCCTAACCTTCCTGCTCCTGATACTTCGAGATAAGGTCTCGGTACCAATACCAGCTCTTTTTGGGGGTGCGCTCCAGATTGTTCTCGAAGTCGATATGGACGAGTCCGTATCGTTTTTCGTAGCCGTTGATCCAGCTATACAGATCCATCGTCGACCAGAGGTAGTAGCCCTCAACGCGCGCGCCGTCGCGCTTGGCCCTCATCATGTGCTCGATGAACTGCCCCAGAAGCTCGATGCGGTCATCATCGTGGATCATTCCGTCTGCGTCTGGTTGCTCATAGGCGCCATGTCCGTTTTCCGTAATAAAGATGCGGGGCGCGTCATAGCGCTCGTGGATATCCATGATGGTTGAATACATGCAACTTGGGAGTATTTCACGGCCCCATTTATTGCGGGGAACATTGCTGTCGCGGGCGCTTTCAAACAAGGGCGCAATGCATTTTCCTTCGACCTTTTTGCTCGAACCGCCCTTATTGTTCGCCGAAACGGCAAGCTCTCCACCGTGCCAGTCGGTTACATACTCTCGGCAATACACGTTGAGTCCAATAAAATCGACTTTACCGTCTCTGAATTCTTCTACGTCATTTGGGGATCGATAGAGCGAGACGCCAAGTTTTTCAAGGATTTCGTCCATTTCTGGCGGCAGTTGACCCTGAAGCGCTGGTGCCAGAATCATGCGATTGGCGAAAAAGTCTGCGTATCGAAATACGTCATCAGGGTGCTCGGTTGCCGGGTCGAGTTCGACAACGCCGCCATCGTGGACGGCGCCGATGATGCCGTCGTAGCCCATTTGACGATATGCTCGGACTGCGAGTGCGCTTGCGCGCATCAGGTTGTATTGAAACTGCATGTACGACTGAACGTCGAGCGATCGATTGGGGGGATAGTTGCCCAACATGTTTACGCAGTAGCTGTAGAAATGCGGCTCGTTAACGGTAGCCCAGATTTTGACGCGGTCTCCAAAGCGCTCAAAGCAAATCTTGGCGTATTTGCAGAACCACTCTGCCATGTCGTTGTTCAGCCATCCGCCTTTGCAAGCAAGCGCGAATGGCAGATCGTAATGGAACAGCGTAACGTTGGGCTCTATGCCATTTTCGAGGCAGCAATCAATGACTCGATTATAAAAATCGATACCCTCTTCATTCACTTCGCCGATACCCGTGGGGATGATTCGACTCCATGAAAGAGAGAAGCGATAGGTGTTTTGTCCGCCTTCTTTCATCATGCGGATATCTTCTTCATAGCGATGGTAGAAGTCGCAAGATACATCACCGTCAACATGGTTGATGTTCTTATTACTTGTGTGGCTAAAGAAATCCCACTCGCCAAGGCCTTTGCCGTCTTCGTTCCAGGCACCCTCGCACTGATAAGACGCCGTGGCGGAACCCCAGAGAAACGGCATGTTGTTCACGTTGCCCATGAATCCCCTTTCCATCATTCAACACGGTGGATACGTGTGACGGAATTACGATTAAGATGACGTCAACTGATTTGAATCATAGGAGAACGACCAAAGCTGTTTGATTCAATAAATGAACCATGATTTCGAGGAGAGCGGAAAGAGGAATCACGTGAATATCAATGACTTCGATGTGCTCAATCGCATTAGCTCCATCATCAACAGCGAGTTTGGGTCAAACGATGCCGCCATCGCTCGATATCTCATCGCTCACATTAGGCGTTCGAGCGAAATCAATGTTGCCGCAATAACCCGCGATGCATTCGTGACCCGTTCTGCTGTTCGTCGTTTCTGCAATCGCTTGGGCTACCAGTCTCTTAGCGATTTGAAAGAATCATTTACTCAATCAGTCTTTCCAAGCGACTTAAGCCATCGAGAGGAGGAATTTGGCTACGAGGAGTACAGAGCAGAGCTCGACGTTCGCATGATCGAGATGTTCGCTGAGGTCGAAAGCGGCGTGTCCGATATCGCAATTAAGCACCTTGCCGACGAAATTGATGGCCATGAAAACGTTGAAATCTGGTGCACCAATAATGTGAGCGCCAATCTCGTACGATTTCAGCAGGAAATGTTTTATGCGGGCAAGATAGTTCGCATAGTTGCTGGGGCTAACGTCGCGGAATTGAAAAACATGGGAGACGCTTCGCAGTCATTGATAATTCTCGTATCGGTCTCCGGGCTATTTGTGTCACAGGCGCGTGAGTATCTTGATTGCCGTTCGGGCAGGAAGATTCTAATTACTGCGTTTAGCAACGATGACAAATCGAGGTCTTTTGACCGTGTATATCGTCTTGGTAATGCGGGAAACGGAATTGACCGACTAGGCGTTTATTCGAAATACGCCATGACTTATTTCTTCGACTTGCTATCGTCGTGTTACTTGAGTCGCTACCCCTGCACCAAGGGGGAGCCGCTCTATGGGTCTACTTTGGCCTGGCCCGAGTAGTTGCGGCTCTTTAGTTCTCCCGCCTGGAGAATGAGCGTGGATAATCTGCCGCTTTGGCCTTAGGGCCGCGCTAAAAGCGGGAGATTATCCACGCTCGATTGTGCCGGGGAAGCCCGATCGCGACCTATGTAATAGTGCAAGAGGGTCGTTATCGAAGGTCGATATTGCAGGCGTACTCCACCGTGACAAAGTGTTCCCTTGGGAAATGTCACCAGCGTAGCAAAATCTACCGTCCTTCATATCTAAACTCAACAAAACCGCAGTTCAAAGGCATATAGATACGCCCGGCACCGTGTATCTAGAGGTTTTCGTTGACAGCCCCCAAGGTTGCATCGTATTATCTTTTTCGTTCGCGGGGGCGGCGGTCCAAAAGACCAAAGGACCTGCGGATACTTGAACGATTGGGAGTTTGCCCGAGTGGTTAATGGGGACGGGCTGTAAACCCGTTGGCTCTGCCTACATAGGTTCGAATCCTATAGCTCCCACCCGTCAAGTGCCTGTATAGCTCAGTCGGTAGAGCACTTCGTTGGTAACGAAGAGGTCACCAGTTCAAGTCTGGTTGCAGGCTCCATCCGGCGGTGTAGCTCAGTTGGTTAGAGCACACGGTTCATACCCGTGGCGTCACTGGTTCGAATCCAGTCACCGCTACCATAGGTAACACGGTGGCTTCTCAATAGTATGTTGAGAGGCCACTATGGTATAAAGGCAAAGTCCCGTCCGGGGACGACCTGTTTAGAGGAGGGCTTTATGGCCAAAGAGAAGTTTGAGCGCACTAAGCCGCATGTTAACATCGGCACCATTGGTCACGTCGACCACGGCAAGACCACGCTGACCGCTGCCATCACCAAGGTTCTCTCCGAGACCGAGGGCTGCAAGGCTGACTTCACTGCGTTCGAGAACATCGACAAGGCTCCCGAGGAGCGCGAGCGCGGCATTACGATCTCCGTCTCCCACGTCGAGTACGAGACTGCTGCCCGTCACTACGCTCACGTTGACTGCCCGGGCCACGCTGACTACGTCAAGAACATGATCTCCGGCGCTGCTCAGATGGACGGCGCTATCCTGGTCATCGCCGCTACCGACGGCCCCATGGCTCAGACCCGCGAGCACATCCTGCTCGCCCGTCAGGTCGGCGTTCCTTACATCGTCGTCTTCCTGAACAAGTGCGACATGGTCGACGATGACGAGCTCATCGACCTCGTCGAGATGGAGACCCGTGAGCTCCTCTCCGAGTACGATTTCCCCGGCGACGACATCCCCGTCATCCGTGGTTCCGCTCTGGGCGCTCTCGAGGGCGACGCCAAGTGGATGGACGCCATTCGCGAGCTCATGAACGCTGTCGACGAGTACATCCCGACGCCTGCTCGTAACAACGACCTCCCGTTCCTGATGGCCGTTGAGGACGTTATGACCATCTCCGGCCGTGGTACCGTTGCTACCGGCCGTGTCGAGCGCGGTGAGCTCAAGCTCAACGAGCCCGTCGAGATCGTCGGCATCAAGGATACCCAGAACACCGTTGTTACCGGTATCGAGATGTTCCGTAAGTCCATGGACTTCTGCGAGGCTGGCGACAACGTCGGTCTGCTGCTCCGCGGCATCAAGCGTGAGGACATCGAGCGCGGCCAGGTTCTCTGCAAGCCCGGTTCGGTTACCCCGCACACCAAGTTCACCGGTGAGATCTACGTTCTGACCAAGGAGGAGGGCGGCCGTCACACCCCGTTCTTCGATGGTTATCGTCCTCAGTTCTACTTCCGTACCACCGACGTTACCGGTACGGTCAAGCTCCCCGAGGGCACCGAGATGGCTATGCCTGGTGACCACATCACCATCGAGGGCGACCTCATCCACCCGATCGCCATGGAGGAGGGCCTGCGCTTCGCTATCCGCGAGGGTGGCCACACCGTCGGTTCGGGCATCGTCTCCACGATCATTGAGTAAATTAGCTCTTTGATATAGCTGACTTAGAGAACCCGGCACTTATATGGGTGCCGGGTTCTTTTCTGCAATGGATATTGAGCCGTTGCTGGTGTCGAGAGGATCGATAATGGTCCTGGATGCACCGTCGATTAGCTCTCGATGGCTTCATTGATGTGTTCCAAATATGAATGGATCCACCGAGAACCAATTGACTCGAGGTTTTCATTGACAGCACTTACGTGGAGCTGATAAAGTAACAACTCGTGCCCGTACGGGGCGGAAATGAAAGGTTCAGGATACATGCGTACTCTAGTTACTCTTGCGTGCACTGAGTGCAAGCGCCGCAACTATACGACCACCAAGAACAAGTCGACCATGCCTGATCGTATGGAGATCAAGAAGTATTGCCCCTGGTGCCGTCACCACACGCTGCACAAAGAGACTCGCTAGTCTCTAGTCACATACGCCAGTAGTTCAATTGGTAGAGCATCGGTCTCCAAAACCGAGTGTTGAGGGTTCGAGTCCTTCCTGGCGTGCCAGTCATTATTCCGTAAGCTCCCACTTGGGGGCTTACGGTTTACTCATGTATAAGCGCATTGCGCGGAGGTAACCCAAATGGCCAACAAGAAGAACAAGAAGAAGGCTCAGCAGCCGGCACCTGCCAACAACGCTGCCGCCAACTCCAAGGTTGAGGCCAAGAAGGCCGTTGCCAAGAAGAACGAGAAGGCTGCGAAGTCCAAGAAGAACGAGAAGCCTGGTTTCTTCGCCCGCACCAAGAAGTATTTCGCTTCGGTCAAGTCCGAGATGAAGCGTGTCACGTGGCCCGATAAGAAGGAGCTCGTGAACTACTCGGTCGTCGTTTGCGCTTCTCTGGTCGTCGTCGGCGTCGTCATCGCTCTGCTCGATGCTGGCTTTGGCGAGGCTCTTGCTCTGTTCTCTGGATTGAGGGGCTAAACCATGTCTAAGCGTTGGTACGTCGTTCACACTTACTCCGGATACGAGAACCGCGTAAAGTCCGATCTCGAGCATCGTATCGAGACCATGGGCATGCAGGACCGTATCTTTGATATCGAGATTCCTATGGAGCGCGTCACCGAGATCAAAGAGGGTGGCAAGCGCGAGACCAAGGATTCCAAGATCTTCCCGGGTTATGTCCTGGTCCGCATGGAGATGGATGACGATGCTTGGACGTGTGTTCGCAACACGCCCGGCGTCACCGGTTTCCTAGGCGGCAACGGCAAGCCCGCTCCGCTTTCCCGTGACGAGTACAACAAGATGACTCGTCGTCCCGGTAAGGGCGATTCGCCCAAGCGCACCTCGGTTGATATTCAGGTCGGCACGTCCGTCCGTGTCACCGATGGCCCGCTTACCGACTTTGATGGCAAGGTCTCCGAGGTTAACACCGAGGCTGGCAAGCTCAAGGTCACGCTGATGATCTTTGGCCGCGAGACGCCGGTCGAGCTCGACTTTAACCAGGTCGCTGTCATCGCTTAAGTTTTCGTCCGTTCGCGCGAGCGTGCTTCTTCTGTGACTGCTCATCTCAGGAGTGCTTCTAACACGTGCGTGCTTACGATATAGCAAGTACTTCACACTCGTGATTCGAAAGGAATGACCATGGCTGAGAAGAAGGTTGCCAACGTCATTAAGCTCCAGATTCCTGCTGGTGCAGCTAACCCCGCTCCTCCCGTCGGCCCCGCCCTGGGCGCTGCTGGCGTGAACATCATGCAGTTCTGCCAGGCCTTTAACGCCGAGACGCAGGACAAGAAGGGCGACATCATCCCCGTTGAGATCTCTGTCTACGAGGATAAGTCCTTCTCCTTCATCACCAAGACCCCGCCGGCGGCTCACCTCATCAAGAAGGAGCTGAACCTCAAGTCTGGTTCCGCTAAGCCCCAGGCCGACAAGGTTGGTCAGCTCTCCCAGGAGCAGCTCACCAAGATCGCCGAGATCAAGATGCCGGACCTCAATGCCAACGACATTGACGCCGCCAAGAAGATCATCGCCGGTACCGCCCGTTCCATGGGCGTCACCATCGCTGAGTAGCGATTTCTTATGGTAACGACGGGTGCTCCGACCGGGGCGCCCGTTAAATGTGTGCAATAGGGCACACGATACGATGTGGGAGGGCTCACGCCCGTTTAACCACAGGAGGTAATGCACATGGCTAAGCATGGTAAGAGCTATAACGCCGCTGCCGAGAAGATCGACCGCGCCACGCTCTACACCCCCCTTCAGGCTGCCAAGCTCATCAAGGAGCTCGACACCGCCAAGTTCGACGAGACCGTCGAGGCCCACTTCCGTCTGGGCATCGATACTCGTAAGGCTGACCAGAACATCCGTGGTTCCATCTCCCTGCCTCACGGCACCGGCAAGACCGTTCGTGTTGCCGTCTTCGCCGAGGGTGAGAAGGCCCGCGAGGCCGAGGCTGCCGGCGCCGACATCATCGGTTCCGACGAGCTCGTCGCCCAGATCCAGAAGGGCGAGATCAACTTCGACGCGGCTATCGCTACGCCGAACATGATGGCCAAGGTTGGCCGCATCGGTAAGATCCTTGGTCCCCGTGGCCTCATGCCGAACCCCAAGCTCGGCACCGTGACCATGGACGTCGCCAAGATGGTCTCCGAGCTCAAGGCTGGCCGCGTTGAGTACCGCGCCGACCGCTACGGCATCTGCCACGTGCCCCTGGGCAAGAAGTCCTTCTCTGAGCAGCAGCTCGTCGAGAACTACGCTGCCCTGTACACCGAGATCCTGCGCGTCAAGCCCTCTTCTGCTAAGGGCAAGTACGTCAAGTCCATCTCCGTGTCTTCCACCATGGGCCCTGGCGTCAAGGTCGATCCCGCTGTCCAGCGTGACTTCCTGGCTGAGTAACTGCTAGTTACTGCCTGAGCAAAGCAAGCATTGCTAAAGAAACCCGGTTCTGCCTCGTGCAGGACCGGGTTTCTTGCTATCGCGTCAAAACCACCACAAAGGGGACGGTCTCCCCTTTGTGGTGGTTACCAGGGTGTTCTGGCTGTTGAGGACTCGATGGCATCGTGGCGTTTGAGCTCGCGGCGCATGGTTTGCGAATTGAGCCAGGCTGCCTGCCAGCCACGGATGGGGTAGCGCGTCTGGTCGAGCTCAAACTGCGTATAGCCGCAGGCGTTGATGATCGTCGTTCCACACACATGCTGCCGCTTGCGCTGAAAATCGTAACCGTAGCTTTGGTGTACATGCCCATGCACCATGTAGTCGGCCCCCCAGGACTCAAGCGCCGTGTTAAAGCACTCAAACCCTCGATGCGGCAGATCGTCCAGATCACCCATACCGGCGGCGGGTGCATGGGTAAGCAGAATGTCGCACCCGCCGACCATCCTAACCTTACGCGACAGCTTACGCATGCGCTTGGACATCTCGCGTTCGGTGTACATGTTGGCGCCGTCGCGATAACGCATGGACCCGCCAAGGCCCGCAATGCGAATCCCTCGGTACGTGTACACGCTGTCTTCCACGCAGATACATCCGCCCGGTGCATGACGTGCGTAGCGATCATCGTGATTGCCGCGCACGTAGATGAGCGGCTTGTTGATGACCGTAACCAAAAACTCAAGATAGTCCGGGTCCAGATCGCCGGCGGACAAAATCAGGTCGACTCCCTCAAAGCGTTCCTTGCGAAAGCACTCCCAAAGGCATCGTTCTTCGGTATCGGCTATGGCAAGGATTTTCATAGGGCAGGGACTTTCGGCTCATCGTCGAGCTGCGGAATGGTGCCTACCACGTTATCCGCCAGCCAATTCATCTCGACAATCTGCGTGCTCGGCAGCGGAGGAAAGCCTTCGATCTGTACCACGCCGTTCTGGCTGTGGAGCTCGCCGCCAAAGGGGTTGATGGATCCCTCGACAATGCCGTTGCGGAGCAACTGCACGAGTTTGCGCGTCTGGTAGGGTAGGCCCGGAGCGTAACGGATGTCGATAACGCCGGAGCTCATGCCGTACCAGTAGTTGACGGCGCGCACTTGGTTGTCATCGCTGGTCTCGTCCCACGTGCCGTGCAGAAGGCTGCGAACGATGAGCTCGTAGTAACGGCCCCAGTTCCATACCGGCATGGCGATGCCGGAAACCTTGCCATCGACCAGGCGGTGGAGTCCGTAGGCCGTGGGGTCTTCGAGCGACTTTGACATGTCAGCGCCGGTCATGACGCTCACGCCTTCGCGGCACATGGCCTCGGCAAGACCGCCGGCGGGCACATCGCCCCAGGTGAGGATAATTTGCGCGCGGGGGTCGAGCAGCGAGGCGCCGATGGCAAAGGCATTGATCTCGCTGAGCGCGCCGGATGCGAAGACCGACGCGTGGTAGCCGATGCGATGGTTGTCCGCCATGCTGGCGGCAAGGGCGCCCAGGAGGAACTTGGCCTCGTACATCTTGCCAAAGTACGAACGAACGCTTTGGTGGGGAAGGCCGATAGAGCAGTTAAGGAACCGAACCTGGGGATACTCAACGGCAGCTCTGAGCGTGTATTCCATCAGGCGGTGCGAGGTCGAGAAGATGACGCTGTCTCCATGTTTGACAGCCGTTTCCACGGCGGCGTAGAACACGTCCGGATCGTGACAGTCCTCGAACGCCTCGGTGCGCACGATACCGTCAAAGTGCTCATCGAGATACTGACGTCCTTGGTCGTGCAGACTGTCCCAGCTCGACGCCGCACAGGGGAACTCATGGATAAAGGCGATACGCAGGGGGTTGGCCGCCGAATAGACAGTCTTGCCCATAAAGAAGTTGAGCACGCCGGAGGTGGACTTGGCGGGCGACTCCTCCTCATCGACGCTCGGCGCTTCGACAAGATCGACCTTGTCCTCGTCATTTTTGCCGGCAATGACCAGCTCGCGCCAAATCTTGCACAGGCGGTTTACGACGATATCCGTCGGCGTATCCAGTAGGCGGTCCTGGTTGTACACATTGAGGTAGACAAGCATGGCGTCGGCGGGCGTAATGTCCAGGTGGTCGCCGCCTGCGCGAAGGTAGGCGCGCTTAAAGAGCAGGAAGGTGTGGCGCAGGTAGTCGACCTTTTTCTGCGGCCATTTTTCGATAAGGTTCTGACCGAGCATCTTGGCGAGCGTCTCGTAGCTTCCCTCACGCGAGAACTCGATCTCGTATAGGGGGCAGACGCGCCAAAACGCGCAAAATTCACCGTACAGGCGGCTTTCGACGGAATCCCATGTGCCGGGGTAGAGACGGGTGACCCTGGCCGAAACCGTTGGAGCGTCCAGGAATTTGAGGACACTGACGCGTTTGTTGCCTTCCTGGACATAGAACCGATGCATGAACTCGGTGACGATGATGGGGTCGCGATAGCCCTCGGTTACCTGGATGTCGTAGAGGTTGGACCACTTGCGGGCGAACTCGGTGTTAAACGGCAGCAGGGGCATAAAGTTGCATGAAAAGGCGGACTGACGGCCTTTGGTGACCGTGCCGACGACCATTTCGAGCGGAATATCCCGCAGGCCGACGCTCACTCGCTGACCTAAGGGGAGCTGAGCAACCAAGCTATCGAGGTCCGTAAGGTATGGATGCTCGCTTTGGCTAATGGCGCGACGGCGTCCCTGCTCGCCGCGCTTGCGTGCTTGACGATAGGCCTCTTCCATGATGTTGCTCCCTTAGTCGTTTAAACAACTATATGAACCATGGTACCACGAATGAAAACCACCACAAAGGTGCCTGTCCCTTTTTGGCGGGTTAGGCGATGATGGGGGCGATGGCGCGGATGCAGGCGTCGGCTGCCGTGAAGGTGGTGCTGTCGTCGCTGACGATAAAGATGATCTTTCCTTTGATGCCAAAGTCGCCGATTTCGCTAAAGAGTACATAGGGCTCCTTGTCAAAGCCCGAGATGGGAAGCACGGCGGCCTTGGTGGCGCTGGTCAGCTCGTCTGCCAGTGCGTCGAGCGAGGCCCACTTGGACGTGTCCTTTACGGCAACGGGCACAGCCACACGCCCAAAGGGCATGAGGTGCACGAGCGTGTTCTTGGAGATATTTGAGTTGGGGACGATGATGGTTTGCCCGCAGGCGTCCTCGATGGTCGTATGACGCCAGGTGATGTCTTGGACCACGCCCGACACGCCGCCGACCTCGATATTGTCGCCGGGTTTGATGATGCCCATAAACGTCACCTGCATGCCGCCGATAAGGTTTGACAGCGTGTCCTGAAAGCCGAGCGAGATGGCGATGCCGCCGATGCCAAGAGCGGCGACGAGGGCGTTTGCGTTAATGCCAAAACAGTTGTCGAGGATAAAGCTGCCGCCAATCATCCAGATGACGGCGCGCGCGATGTTGATGAAGATACTCGATGCCGGAAGCGGGTTATCGTCTCGGTTGAGCAGATGGTTCAGGGTCTTGGATACGACCTTGGCGGCGACGGCGGTGCCTATCGCCAAGATGACGGCCCAGATGATGTTGTGGACCCACCGTTGCTCAAAGAAATGAAGAATCGGCTCAAACAATTCCATGTAGGGAAAACCTCCTAATGATCGTCCAACCATGATACCCACCAAGAAGCCCGTCCGATCACATCGGACGGGCCGATAACTTGAGATGGGGTGGCCGCGGTGGCGTAAGCTGGGGCGCCGGCGAGCACGCCGGCAAGGAGTGCGGCGGTCAAGGCGAGACGGGGAAGAGAGCTTCTCGTGGCAGTTTCCTTAGTCCTTAACCAGTAGTTCCTGCTGACGCTGGATTATCGACATAATATGCGAAAACCGCCGCAAGGGCGTTTGTCCCTTTGCGGCGGTTTTGACGTTTGCGCAGATAAAACCTACCAAAATAAACCTGTCCCTTTTTGGCAGGTTTTAGCTCAGCAGCATGCGGTCGTTGGCGAGCTCGCCGCCCGAGACCTCCTCGAACTTCTGTAGCAGGTCGGCCACGGTGAGCGACTTCTTCTCGTCGCCGGCCACGTCGTAGATCACATGGCCCTCGTGCATCATGATCAGACGGTTGCCCAGACGGATGGCGTCGTTCATGTTGTGCGTGACCATGAGCGTGGTCAGGTGGTTCTCGTCGACGATCTCCTCGGTCAGGTTGAGCACCTTAGAGGCCGTCTTGGGGTCGAGGGCCGCGGTGTGCTCGTCGAGCAGCAGCAGGCGCGGCCTGGTGAGCGTGGCCATCAGCAGGGTGAGTGCCTGGCGCTGGCCGCCCGAGAGCAGGCCGACCTTGGCGTTGAGACGCGTGTCCAGACCAAGGTCCAGGCGCTTGAGCAGCTCAACGTACTCATCTTTCTCGGCCTTGGTGACGCCCCACGAAAGGCCGCGACGCTGGCCGCGACGCTTGGCGAGGGCCAGGTTCTCGGCGATCTGCATGTCGGCTGCGGTGCCGCGCATGGGGTCCTGGAACACGCGGCCCAGGTACTTGGCACGCTGCGACTCGCTCAGGCGCGAGATATCGGTGCCGTCAAGCTCGATAACGCCCGAATCGAGCGGGTACACGCCGGCGATCATGTTGAGCAGCGTGGACTTGCCGGCGCCGTTGCCGCCGATCACGGTTACAAAGTCGCCGTCATTCAGGGTGAGGTCGACGCCGGTGAGCGCGCGCTTCTCGGTGACGGTGCCCTTGTTAAAGGTCTTCTTGACGTGCGAGAGCTTAAGCATCTGCCTCATCCCCCTTCGTGTAGGAGCTGCGGAGCTTATAGCGCTCCCAAACCACGGGTACGCACAGGGCCACGGCGACGATCACGGCGGAGAGCAACTTCATGTCGTTGGCGTCCATGCCCAACTGCAGCACGATGGCGCGGATAAGGAAGTAGACCACGGAGCCAAAGACGGCAGAGGCTAGGCGGACGCTAAACTGCGTGAGTCCGCCGGGCAGCAGGCGACCGAGCACCTCGCCGATGACGATGGCGGCAAGACCGATAACGATGGCACCGGTGCCCATACCAATGTCGGCATACTTTTGGCTCTGGCAGATGAGCGCGCCCGAAAGGCCGATGAGGGCGTTGGAGAGCACGAGGGCGATCATCTTGGTGGAGTTGGTGTTGACGCCCAGAGCGCGGATCATGTACTCGTTGTTGCCGGTGGCGCGCAGCGCCGAGCCGATCTCGGTGCCAAAGAACCAATACAGGATGGCAACGATAGCCACGGCGAGCAGGATGCCCAAGATGATGGCAACGGTGGACTGCGGCAGACCGGTCATATTGCTGACGGCCGAGAACACGGTGCCCTTGGCAAGAATGGGCGTATTGGACTTGCCCATGATGCGCAGGTTGATGGACCACAGGCTGATCTGGGTGAGGATTCCGGCGAGGATCGCGGGAATCTCAAAGACGGTGGTCAAAATGCCCGTGACGGCGCCCGCGATGGCGCCGGCGCACATGCCGGCCAGCACGGCGAGCAGCGGGTCGACGTTGTTATTGACGATGAGCACAGCGCAGACGCAGCCGCCGAGGGCAAAGCTGCCGTCGCAGGTCATATCGGGAATGTCGAGCAGGCGGAACGTGATAAACACGCCAAGCACCATAATGCCCCAGAGGACGCCCTGCGAAACGGCGCCCTGCAATGCAATGAGCATGCTTCATACCTCCTAGGATAGGGTGGACACGTGATTCACCATAATAGCGGTAACAATGCATAGAAGAGCTGCGGCCGGATGTTTTGTCTCATCCGTAACAAGCAGGGCGAACGCCGGTCTTTGGCGTTCGCCCCTGTGGCTCAGATATTGAATAACACGGCAACGGCGCGAGTGCGTGCCTCAGACGCGCTACCGTGCATGGCGCTACTCGTCCAGAGCGGAAAGATCGATGCCCAGAGCCTCGGCCATCTCGTCGTTCTTGACGACGACCAGGTCCTTGCTCGAGAGGTGCTTGATCGCCATGTCCTCGGGCTTGGCTTCGCCCTTCAGGATCTTGACGGCCATCTCGCCTGCGGCGTAGCCCAGATCCTCGTAGTTGATGGAGAGGGTGAACAGGCCGCCGGCCTTGCACATGCCCTCCTCGCCGGTCACGAAGGGAAGCTTGTTCTCCTTGCAGATCTGGCCGACCTGCGAGGCACCCGCGGCGATGGTGTTGTCGGTGGGGGAGTACAGCGCGTCGACCTTGCCCACGGCAGACTCGACGACGGACTGAATCTCGTTGGAGCTCGAGACGGTGAAGTCAGTGTACTCGAGGCCCAACTTGTCGAGCTCCTTCTTGGCGGCCTTGATCTGGACGTCGGAGTTGGACTCGGCGGTGCAGTAGAGCAGGCCGACCTTCTTTACGTCGGGCAGGACCTTCTGCATCATCTCGAGCTGCTCGGCGACCGGGGTGAGGTCGGAAGCGCCCGTGACGTTGGTGCCCGGCTTGTCGTTGTCCTGTACCAGGCCAGAGGCGGCGTAGTCGGTGATGGCGCAGCCCACGATGGGGATATCCGCCGTGGCACCGGCAGCAGCCTGTGCGGCGGGCGTGGCGATGGCGTAGATCAGGTCGACGCCATCGCCCACGAACTTGTCGGCGATGGACTTACACGTGGACTGGTCGTTCTGGGCGTTCTTCTGGTCGATCTTGACCTTAAGGCCGCTCTCCTTGATGGCCTTGACAAAGCCGTCGTTGGCGGCATCGAGTGCGGAGTGCTCGGTGAGCTGCAGAACGCCGATGGTGTAGTCGGAACCGGCTGCAGCAGAGCCGGAACCAGAGTTGCCGCCGCATCCGGCGAGCGGGGCGAGCGCGAGCAGGCCGGCGGAGACCAGAAGGCTCCTGCGGCTGATGGTGATGTCCTTCATATCATTACCCCCAGTATAAAAATGGCTGGAAACACTGCACTGGGACAAAGTGCAAGTGGAACTATAGTAGCGCTGATGCCCATTTTTACAACAGCCTGGCGGGTTTTTTAATACAGAATCGGATGGGCGGTACGGGTAGTCGAATGGGCGGCGGAGGGTCTTATGCGGCGGAGGAGGCGTCGTCCTCGTCCAGGGCGGCGAAGAGCTTCTTGCCGTCGAGGAGACGTGTGGTGACGTTTCTCATACGGGCGATCTCGACAGTGCGCAGTGTATCGTCGGTGCCTCGGGCGTCGTAGACCGTTCCCAGCAAATACGAGATGCCGTCTCGTTGCTTGATGGCAAAGGGACGGAGTGTCATCCGTGCTGCTTCGGTTTCGCCGCGTGTCGTGACGCTCGAAATATCAAAACTCACCGTGGTTCCGTGGTCGATGGCCTGCTCGACGAGCTCGCACGTGTCGATGCGCTTGATGGGCGTGCGTGTTGTCTTGGTAGCCTTGCTGCCTGCGCTTGGAGCGGGTTCGGGTGTATCGAGGTAGCCGCGAACGTCGGCACTCGCCATGGCAACTAAGTGCTGCGCCATGCTCTTGCGGATAGCGATAGGCGTGGAGCGGTTGCGCATGACCATACCGTGGAGCCGGATGATCTCTTCATCGGTGAGCGGGCGGGTAAGAAGTTTGTAGCCCACGCCGCGTTTGTACTCAATTTCGTATCCGGCATGGCGAAGCGCGGAGATGGCGGTGTAGATGCTGCGCCGCGCCGCCGAGATGGGCATGCGGGCGGGGTCGTCGGGATGGGCGAGGCGCCGGATCAACTCATCGGAAAGCATGGCCTTGTCCTCGCCGGTGTTTTCGCTTAATAGTTGCAAGATGCGAACGGCGCGATAGGCTGCCATCGAGGCGGCGCCTCTAGTCGTGGTGTCGTAGGTTTCAACAGCGGCTTCGGTCATGGTGCCCACGTCCTTTCCGTTTTGGGTGGCGACGGTATGGAGCCTAGGACGTGGGGCTTTCCCAGGGGCGCAGGGCGCTCTGGGCGGTCGGTAGTCGTCGGCAAACGGCGGGTCGAGTTTTCAACAGTCCTGCTCAACTGACCAAAAACTTGCCAAAAGCTTGACGGATGCTGTCGAAAAAAGCGTCTCTCGACCGATGTCGAGAGACGCTTATGCGATGGGCGTTGGTGTGTGGCGACGCGAGCTAGCGTCCGACAATTAGAAGTCGGCGTTGCCCACGGTGCGCGGGTGCGGCAGGACGTCGCGGATGTTACCCACGCCGGTCAGATACATGACCAAGCGCTCGAAGCCCAGACCGTAGCCGGCGTGCTTGCAGGAACCGTAGCGGCGCAGGTCAAGGTAGTACTTGTACTGCTCGGGATTCATGCCCAGGTCCTTGATGCGGGCCTCGAGCAGATCCAGGCGCTCCTCGCGCTGGGAGCCGCCGATAATCTCGCCGATACCGGGAACCAGGCAGTCGGCGGCGGCGACGGTCTTGCCGTCCTCGTTCATGCGCATGTAGAACGCCTTGATCTCGGCCGGGTAGTCGGTCACAAAAGTCGGTCGCTTAAAGTGCTCTTCAGTCAGGAAGCGCTCGTGCTCGGTTTGCAGGTCGATGCCCCAGCTGACGGGGTAATCAAACTGGTGGCCAGCAGCGACTGCCTGCTCCAGGATTTCGACGGCCTCGGTATAGGTGACGCGGGCGAAGTCGGAGTTGGCCACGTGGTCCAGGCGCTCGAGCAGACCCTTGTCCACAAACTTGTTGAGCATATTGAGCTCGTCGGGGCAGGTTGCCATGACGTCCTTGAGGACATACTTGAGCATGGCCTCGGCGTTATCCATATAGTCGTTAAGGTCGGCAAAGGCCATCTCGGGCTCGATCATCCAAAACTCGGCGGCGTGGCGCGTGGTGTTGGAGTTTTCGGCGCGGAAGGTGGGGCCAAAGGTGTACACGTCGCCAAAGGCCATGGCAAAGTTCTCGGCATTGAGCTGGCCGGACACGGTGAGGCTTGCGTGCTTGCCAAAGAAGTCCTGGCTCCAGTCGACCTCGCCGGACTCGGTGAGGGGCGGATTTTTGGGGTCGAGCGTGGTCACGCGGAACATCTCGCCGGCGCCCTCGCAGTCACTCGTGGTGATGATGGGGGTGTTGACGTAGACAAAGCCCTGCTCCTGGAAGAAGCGGTGGATGGCGGCAGCCGCGACAGAGCGGATGCGGAACACGGCGCGGAACAGGTTGGTGCGCGGGCGCAGATGCTGCTGGGTGCGCAGAAACTCGACGGTTGCGCGCTTCTTCTGCAGCGGGTAATCCGGGGCGCTGACGCCCTCGACCTCGATGGAGGTGGCAGAAAGCTCGAAAGGCTGGGGCGCATCGGGGGTCAGCTTGACGGTGCCGGTGCAAATGAGTGCGGCCGAGACGTTTTGATGGGCGATCTCGTCGTAGTTGTCGAGTGCCTCGCGGTTCATGACGACCTGCAGGTCGCGGAAGCAGCTGCCGTCGTTGAGCGTAACAAAGCCAAAGTTCTTCATGTCGCGGACGGACTTAACCCAGCCGGCGACGGTGACAGTCTGGCCGCCGAGCGACTCGGCATCGGCATAGAGCTGCGCGATTTTGGTGCGGTTCACGTATCCTCCCATAACGGTTGAATGATAGTTATCCATACAGTTCGATATTCTAGCAGCTCGGCTCATTTGGGCTATACAGATAAGGCATTGGCGGGATGGTTTTTCAAACGAAAAGCGCCCGCGGCCAAATGGTCGCGAGCGCTCGACGAGGTGCCTTTTGGCTGTGTGGCGCGGGGCCTGGCTACTTGGTCTTGGCTACCAGCAGCGGGTCGCCAAGCTTGACGAGCGGGTTGCCGCCGATAAGCGTTCCGGACTCGCCGACATGGTCGATGCTCTTAAGACGATCGAGCTCGGAGACGATGACGGTCACGATGTCCTCGTGACCAGCGGCCTTAATGGCTTCGCGGTCGAAGCTGATGAGCGGCTGGCCTGCCTTGACCACATCGCCCATCTCGACAAAGCGGGCAAAACCCTTGCCGTTCATTTCCACGGTGCCCAGGCCGACATGGATGAACACGCGAAGACCGTCCTCGGTGATCATGCCAATGGAGTGGTTGGTGACAGTGGTGGCGCCGATGCGGCCGTTGGCGGGCGCATAGATGGTGCCGGTAATGGGCTCGATGCCATAGCCCTGGCCAAGCATACCCGAGGCAATCGTCTCGTCGGGAACCTCGTTCAGGTTGACGAGCACGCCGTTGACGGGGGCATAGATGACGCCTTCGCGGGTGGCGAAGCTTGCTGCGGGCGGAACGGACGCCTCGCCGGTCGAGGTGAAGGTGGACTTAAGCGAATCGAGCAGACCCATAGTTGCCTCCAACTAAAATAGGCGCATATCGCGCGTTTGGTTTGCCGGAAACGTTTCATATGTGTTTCGCGGCTTGGTCAACGCCCCTATTCTACGCTGCTCAAAGATACCTCTGAACTGGGATTATGTGATATATCAGTTGAAGGGAAACTTATTGTCGGAGTGTTTCTGCGCCACGGGTTCAAGTGGGGTACGCTTGAAGGCAAAAAACAAGGGCGCTTAATTTGCGCGAAGGGAGCACATATGATTGTCGAGAACCATGCGCTGTGGGGCGAGGAGCCGACCGAGGAATATCCGGCGACCTTTACGTATTTGGGTGCCGAGCCGCTGCCCGATAAACCGAATGGCCGCCGCCCTGCCGTGATTATCTGCGGCGGAGGTGCGTTTACGCATATCGCTCCGCACGAGCAGGACCCGGTGGCGTTTGCATTTTTGGATCGCGGCTACCAGGCCTTTGTGCTCAACTATGTCACGAGTTCTACGGGTGACGTGAGCTTTCCGCACCCCCAGGCAGATCTTGCCAAGATGGTCGCCACGGTGCGCGCCAACGCCGACGAGTGGCATGTCGATCCCAAGCGCGTGTGCGTCGTGGGCTTTTCTGCTGGCGGCATGATTTGCGCCTCGCTGGCAACACAGTGGAAGACCGGCCCCTTCGCGGCACTTGCCGGGGCGCGTCCGGACGACATTCGTCCCGATGCCGTGGTGCTGGGCTATCCATTGCTCGACTTTGCCTATGTGCGTGACATGCAGACGCGCGATCCGCGCATTGACTTGCGTGTGCCCAAGACGGGCGGCAAGACGGGGCGCGATTTGCTCAACGACTACCTGTCGATGGTGACGGGCGGCGAGGCAACTGACGAGCATCTGGCCGACATCTGCCCCACCACGCATGTTTCGCGTCAGATGCCACCGACCTTTGTGTGGGGCGTGTCCGACGACAAGACGGCGCCGATCGCGCAGGTATACCCGTTTGCGCAGCGCATGGCCGAGGAGGGCGTTGCATGCGAGATGCACGTCTTCGACCAGGGTGGTCACGGCCTTTCGCTCGGCAACGCCAACACCGCGGTCGACAACGAGGACAAGCAGGTGGCAGTCCGTCCCTGGATCCGCCTAGCCTTCCGCTTCCTGGAGCGCCATCTGTAAGAGGACGGGCATCCCAGCCCTTCAATAACTTGCGGTGAAATAGCTCCGATCTGGGGCATCAACCAGCCCATCCAGGAACTATTCCACCGCAACTTTGTTTTTGATGTCCCGTCTGGAAACTGCATCCCAGTTCCCCCTTCAAGGTGGGACACGGTTTCCCATAGGGCCTCGATTTGGAAACCACATCCCGTTTCGAGCTCAAATTCTGGGTCGCAGTTTCCTCGAGGGGCCCCGTTGGGAAACTGCGACCCGTTTCGAGCGGGAATAACGGGACGCGCTTTCCGCAAGGGCATCGTTTCCTACCAGACGGTGAACTGGGCGTTTTCTGTGTTCCAATGGACATCGCGAACGTAGTCGCGCACGCCCGTCGCATCTCGTGCTTCGAACAACTCAAGAATATGAGCATGTTCGTTGTTGGCTTTATTGAGCAGTTTGCACGCCGTCTCCTGGTCGACAGTCTCGTAATCGCGCTTGATAAAGCAGCGCTCGAGCTGCGAGATCATATCGCGCAGACGGTCGTTGCCGCAGCGGTTGAAGTACGTTAGATGAAAGTCTCGCTGAATGTCGTCGTACTTTCGGATGAGACCGCCTTGGATCGCGAGGTCCATGGAGCCGACGAGAAATTTAAGCTGCGTAATGTCATCGTCGGTTAGGTTCGGACAGGCGAGATATGCGGCCTGCCCGTCGAGCGGCCCCATAATCTCAAAGACTTCAACGGCGTTTTGCTGATCGAACCCACGGACGCGGAATCCGCGGCGGGGGAGATTGTCCAGGTAGCCGTCGCTTGCCAGCTGGATGAGCGCTTCGCGGACCGGTGTGCGCGACACGCCCATGGCATCGCAGATCGCCTGCTCGCTCAGCCGGTCGCCGGCCGAAAGCTCGCCGGCGTCAATACGGCTCGAAATATAGTCGTATACGTGGTCCTTCAGGGGCCTTCTGAGCGTTTCCATGAGCCTATGTTCCTTAACGGTATATTTCTAAAAGCAAATACGTTTCACTTGAATAGCTCAGTTGAATTATAGAACGACCAGCTAAATCATGCTACTTTGCGCCGATACGCAAGAATACGCTTACCGAAGAATACCTACCGTTCAGGATTGTATACAATATACAAAACAGGAAAACCGCCCTAAGATAAAGACATCGAAAGGAAGGCGGGCGCGAAGAAGTCCCGCTCTCTGCTAAGAGATCCAAGGAGGATCATCATGACCAAGTTCAGCCACGTCATCATCCGCCGCCCCGGCAAGTCCCTGAGCAATGGCATCACGAGTGCCCCCGAGCTTGGCCAGCCCATGTACGAGCGCGCCATCGAGGAGCACTACGATTACGAGCATGCGCTCGAGCAGTGCGGCGTTGACGTGTCGGTGCTGCCGGCACTCGAGCAGTATCCCGACAGCTGCTTCGTCGAAGATCCGGCCGTCATCACTCGCTGCGGCGCCATCATTACCAACCCCGGTGCCGATAGCCGCAACGGCGAGAAGGACGAGATCGAGCCGGCCGTCCGTCGCTTCTTTGACGACGAGCATGTCAAGCACATCGTTTCTCCGGGCACGCTCGACGGCGGCGACGTCATGATGGTCGGTGACCATTTCTACGTCGGTCGCTCCGCTCGTACCAACGAAGAGGGCATCCGCCAGTTCTGTGAAATTCTCGAGGGCTGGGGCCTCGAGGGTTCTGAGGTTCCGCTGGAGGAGGTCCTGCACCTCAAGACGGGCGTCAACTACATCGAGGACAACAACATGCTCGTCTCTGGTGAGTTCATCGATAAGCCCGACTTTGCCCAGTACAACAAGATCGTCGTGCCCGAGGACGAGGCGTACGGCGTCAACTGCATCTGGGTCAACGGTACGGTCATCGTTGCCGAGGGCTATCCGACTGTGCTCAAGGCCGTGCAGGATCTGGGCTACAAGACACTCGTCGTTGACACCTCCGAGTATCGCAAGGTCGACGGCGGCCTTTCTTGCCTGTCGCTGCGCTTCTAACGCGATAGCTGTAACAGTCTGATGATCGCTTGACCGATGGCCCGGCACCCGATTCGGGACGTCCGGGCCATCTTTCGTTCGATCGCATGATGAAGGGGGTGCACATACAATGGCCTCTAAAGCTCAAAATGAAGAGATTATCGACCCTAATGGCCTCGATCTCTTTCGTCTGACCATGATGGTCATTACCGCCAGTATTTGTGGCGGCATCTTTTCGCTTGCCGGCGATATGGCAGCAGGCGGGGCAAATACCGGTGCGGTTATCGTCTCGTGGGGAATTTGCTTTATTGGCGTCTTTGCGCTGATGATGGTGTTCAACGGTTTGTCTCAGGCCCGTCCCGACCTGACCGGCGGCATCTATGCATACGCTGCGGCCGGTTTTGGCGATTACATTGGATTCAACTCCGCTTGGGGCTACTGGATCAGCGCATGTCTTTCCAACGTGAGCTTTGCGCTCTTGCTGTTTAGCGCGCTGGGCTATTTCTTCCCTGCGTTTGGCGCGGGCAACAACCTGCTTTCCATCGTCTGCGCCAGCGTGTTTTTGTGGTTCCTTACCGCCCTTGTGCTTCGTGGCGTTAAGGAGGCTGCGGGCATTAACACGATCGTCACGTTGGCGAAGCTGGTGCCGCTGGGGCTCTTTGTGCTGAGTATCGTGCTCCTGGGTAAGTTCAACGTCGATATCTTTATGGACAACTTCTGGGGAGAGCCGGCTGGTCCTGGCTTTGGCGAGCAGGTTGTCTCGACCATGATCGCCCTTGTCTGGGTCTTCACGGGCATCGAGGGCGCTGTTGTTATCTCGGGTCGTGCAAAGTACGTACGCGACGTCGGTCGCTCGACAGCACTTGGATTTGCGGCGGTGTTCGTCCTGTATCTGATCATCTCGATGCTGTCGCTCGGCATTATGCCGCGCGAGGAGATGGCACAGCTCGCGACGCCCTCCATGGCGGGAATTCTCGAGTGCGCAATCGGTCCGGTTGGCGCTGCCATCGTAAATCTTGGCGTTATCCTTTCGTTGGTCGGCGCGCTGCTGGGCTATGTCATCATTGCGTCCGAGACGCCGTTCGAGGCAGCGCGCCAGGGATCCTTCCCTCTGGCGTTTGCCAAGACGAACAAGCACGACGCCCCGGTGGTAACGGTTCTCGTGAGCTCCGGCATCACGCAGCTCTTCTTGATCGTGTCGTATGTGGCGGCGAGCACCTACCAGTTCTTCTATAGCTGCGCAGTCAACACGATTCTGGTTCCGTATGTCTGCTCGGCTGCCTATTACATGGTGATTGGCTGGAAGAACGAGCATCTGGACGGGCCGCATGCGCCCAGCGTCGGCAAGGCGCGCTTCTTTGGCACGCTCGGCTTTATCTACACATTGTTCCTGGTGTGGTCGACGGGTCTCCAGGGCGTTATGATCACGACGATTCTTTTTGCTCCGGCCATTCCCGTTTATATGCTGGGCGAGCGAGGCCGCGGTAAGCCGGTGCTTCCTCATCTGCACGACAAGCTGATCGCGGCGGTGGTCATTGTCGTGGCAATCATTTCGCTGTATCTGCACTTTGCCGGCATTGCGCCGATCGTCTAGGACTGTGGCAAGCTTCATCGCTTGGTAAGCCGACGGAGGCATCGCGTGCCGGTGCCGTTCGGTAATCCATAACTGACGTGGGCCTCTGTAACGTGCCTTTGTGAGCGCCCACCAAGCCCGCGCAGGTGACATTTGTTGCCAGCGCGGGCTTTTGCTGTTGCGGCGAAATGCTGCCGGCAGCTGGGGACGTTCCTATTGTGCCGGCACCCTGGGACACTCCTTGGATGTTCCGCATGCGACGGAGGGAACGGATCATTTTGTCGAGGGGCGGGCGGCTGTTTCGGTCCTCGGGGAAACCGCGTCCCGTTTCGAGAGCAGATTCCGGGCCGCAGTTTCCCCGAGGGCCCCATTGGGAAATTGCAGCCCAGTCTGAGCACCGATTCCGGGCTGCAGTTTCCGCTAGATGCCTCAACCGGAAAGCCCATCCCGTTTAGGTGTTCCGGAGTGGGATTCGGTTTCTGCAACAGGGCCGTCTGGGAAGCAATGGCCCAGAATTCCCCTTGCACCGATCTGTTGATTGAACATCGTTGCATGTTCGCGCTATCATGCATGGATAAATTGGTTAGCCATGGCAAACGGTTAGCCATGGTGAACATAAATGCAACGCCCTGTGGGCGCCGGGGGAGGAACACGGACGTGAAGCTCGATACGCTCGAGATTGGAAAGGACGCCGTTGTCGCATCAGTGGCATCGGACGATCAGGCACTCCGACAGCATATTTTGGACATGGGTCTAACGCCGGGCACCGAAGTCACCATGATGAAGTACGCCCCCATGGGTGACCCGCTCGAGATCCGCCTGCGTGGCTACGAGTTGACGCTGCGCAAGGACGATGCCGCTCGCATCGAGCTTGTGGGTATTCACGACACCGATACGAGTCCGCGCGCTAACGCCGCAATCGGCACGACGGAGCATCCGGCCCTGGGCGAGGGGACGTATTCGCCCCGTGCGGCAAAGACGGCCGTGCCCGAGGGCGCGCCGCTGCACTTTGCCCTCGCCGGCAACCAAAACTGCGGCAAGACCACGTTATTCAACCAGCTGACGGGCTCCAACCAGCACGTCGGTAACTTTCCCGGCGTGACGGTCGACCGCAAAGATGGCACCATCCGCAACCATCCCGAGGCGAGCGTTACCGACCTGCCCGGCATTTACTCCCTGTCGCCGTACACAGGCGAGGAGGTCGTGAGCCGTCAGTTCATCCTCGACGAGCGCCCGGACGCCATCATCGACATCATTGACGCCACCAACATCGAGCGTAACCTGTACCTGACACTGCAGCTTATGGAGCTCGATCGCCCCATGGTCATCGCGCTCAACATGATGGACGAGGTGACCGCCAACGGCGGCGCCGTGGACGTCAACTTGCTCGAGAGCCTGATGGGCGTGCCTGTTGTCCCCATTAGCGCTGCCCGCAACGAGGGCATCGGCGAGTTGGTGGACCACGCCCTGCACGTGGCGCGGTTCCGCGAGCGCCCTGGTCGCCTGGACTTTTGCGCGCCCGACGGTCCGGACGGTGGTGTGCTGCATCGCTGCATCCACGGTATTGCTAACCTGATCGAGGACCATGCCGTGACGGCGCACATCCCGGTGCGCTTTGCGGCGACCAAGCTGGTCGAGGGCGATGAGCTGGTAACCGAGGCGCTTCACCTGGATCGCAATGAGCTCGACGCGATCGAGCACATTATTACCCAGATGGAGGGCGAGGCCGGCACCGACCGCCTATCTGCGCTGGCCGATATGCGTTTTAGCTTTATCGGCGACGTGTGCGGGCGTTGCGTCGTCAAGCCGCACGAGAGCCGCGAGCACGTGCGCTCCGTCAAGATTGACCGCATCCTGACAGGCCGCTTCACGGCCATTCCGGCGTTCCTGGTGATCATGGGTCTCGTTTTTTGGCTGACGTTTGGCGTGATCGGCGCGGCGTTGCAGGGACTCATGGAGGACGGTATCGCTGCCATCATCGCCTCGGCCGATGCGGGCCTCAAGGCATTCGGAACCAACGACGTGGTGCGCTCGCTGGCTGTCGACGGCGTGCTTACGGGTGTGGGCAGCGTGCTGACCTTCCTGCCGATTATCGTCGTGCTCTTCTTGTTCCTCTCCATTCTGGAAGACTCCGGCTACATGGCGCGCGTGGCCTTTGTCATGGATAAGGTGTTGCGCCGCTTTGGTTTGTCTGGTCGAAGCTTCGTGCCCATGCTCGTCGGTTTTGGCTGCACCGTACCGGCTATCATGTCGACCCGTACGCTCCCATCCGAGCACGACCGCAAGATGACGGTCATGCTCACGCCGTTTATGAGCTGCTCGGCCAAGTTGCCGGTCTACGGACTGCTGTGCGGGGCGTTTTTCCCGCAGGCGATGGTCCCCGCCATGGTCTCGCTCTATCTGATCGGTATCGTGGTCGGCTGCATTGCCGCCCTGGTGCTCAACCGCACGGCGTTTAAGGGCGACCCGGTGCCATTTATCATGGAGCTTCCCAACTACCGCCTGCCGAGCGTCAAGACGACAGTGATGCTGGCATGGGATAAGGCCAAGGACTTTATTACCAAGGCCTTTACCATTATCTTTGCCGCGACCGTGGTCATCTGGTTCCTTCAGACGTTCGATATCCGCTTTAATGTGGTCGCCGATCAGTCGCAGAGTCTGCTTGCGGGCCTCGGCAGCATCATCGCTCCGCTGCTGGCGCCGCTTGGCTTTGGCGACTGGCGTGCCTCGACGGCACTCGTCACCGGACTTATCGCCAAGGAGAGTGTCATCTCGACCCTCACGGTGCTTTTGGGCGCGACCTCGCCCGCGGCACTGTCGACCATGTTTTCGCCGTTTACCGCCTATGTGTTCCTGGTCTTTACGCTGCTGTACCCGCCTTGCGTGGCCGCTATCGGCGCTGTCAAGAGCGAGTTGGGCGCGCGCTATGCCGTGGCCGTATTCGCGTTTCAGGTCGCCGTTGCCTGGATCGTGGCGTTTGTCGTGCATTCGGCGGGCATATTGCTGGGGTTGGCTTAGTTATGAATTGACGGCGCAACCTCTGTGTATCGAATTGTTTTCGGCCCCGCTTCTGTACTGACGGATGCGGGGCCGTTGCTATATAATCGCCTCCGCTCAAAACGATTGGAGACGTTATATATGACTCAGACAAGGCAAGACGGCATCACGCTCAAGCAATGGCTCCCACTCGTCGGGCTCACCTGCTGTGCGTTCGTGTTCAACACGTCGGAGTTTATGCCCATCGGCCTTTTGACTGATATCGCCGCGTCGTTCTCGCTCACCGAGGCCCAGGCGGGCATCATGATCTCGGTCTATGCCTGGGGCGTCATGCTGCTGTCGCTGCCGCTCATGGTGTTCGCCTCGCGCTTTGAGTTCAAGCGGATGCTGCTGGGCGTGCTGGCCGTGTTTTCGCTGGGCCAGTTTCTGTCCGCTGTGGCGCCGACTTATCCCATCCTGGTCTGCGCGCGCCTGGTGGTCGCTTGCGCACATGCCGTATTCTGGTCAGTCGCATCGATTATGGCCTCGCGCCTGGTCGACACTCGCCACGGCGCGCTCGCCATCAGCATGATCGCTACTGGCTCGTCCATCGCGCAGATCTTTGGCCTGCCCCTCGGTCGCGCCATTGGCTTGGCCGTGGGCTGGCGCATGACGTTTGCCGTGGTCGGGGCCCTCTCAGCCATCGCGGTCGTCTACCAGGCCGCGGTGTTCCCGGCTATGCCGGCGAGCGAGCGCTTTACCGTCAAACAGCTGCCCGAGCTGCTCAAGAACCCGCTCCTGATCGCGCTCTACGCGGTCACGGTTTTTATGGCGACCGGCTACTACGCGGGTTACAGCTATATCGAGCCGTTCCTGGCACAGGTCGCGCACGTCGACGCGGGCGCCATCACCATGACGCTGACGGCGTTTGGCTGCTCTGGTCTGCTCGGAAGCTGGCTGTTTGGCCGCCTGTTCGATGGGCATCGCTTCCCGTTCTTGGCTATTACGCTCTCCGGCGTGCCGGCGGCCCTGCTGCTCATAGGTCCGGCCGCATCGTCGCTCGCTGCGGTTCTCGCTGTTTGCGCGCTATGGGGCTGCTGTGCCACGGCCTTCAATGTGGCGTTCCAGGCCGAGCTCATCAAGAACACGCCGGCGGATTCGTCGGCTGTCGCCATGTCGATCTTCTCGGGCCTGTTCAATCTGGGTATCGGCACGGGCACCGCAATCGGCGGCGCCGTGGTGTCGGGCCCGGGCATCGCTTGGATCGGCTACGCGGGCGGCACGATCGCCGTCGTGGGCGTCATCCTCGCCATCACGGTGATGTTCCCGGCCATCCGCCGCGCCAAGCCTGTCGCCTAACCACGTCCCCTCATCAGTTGCGGTGGAATAGTTCCTGTTTAAGGCCTCTGAAGGCCCAAGCAGGAACTATTCCACCGCAACTTATTTTGGGGAAGAGGATACAAGCCGGGCATACAATGGATGTCGTTGTGTTGAGCTTACCGGGAGGTTGCTATGTGGGCATACGAGACGACGTTCTATCAGATCTATCCGCTGGGCTTTTGCGGAGCTCCGCGCGAAAACGCCGCGCCCGTTACCGAGGATGAGCTCGCCCAGGCTGTCAACGCCGCGCCAAACCCCGATGCGCCCATCATGAAGATCGCCCAATGGGCCGACTACCTGCAGGAACTCGGCGTTGGCGCTGTGCTCATCAACCCGCCGCTCGAATCTGATAGCCACGGCTACGATACGCGCAGCCTGCGCCACATCGACCGCCGCCTGGGTGGGGACGCCGACTTTGCCGCCGTATGCGACACGCTGCATGCCCACGGCATCCGCGTGGTGCTCGACGCCGTCTTCAACCATGTGGGCCGTGGCTTTTGGGCCTTCCGCGATGTGCAGGAGCGCAAGTGGGACTCGCCCTACAAGGACTGGTTCCACATCAGCTTTGATGGCGACTCGTGCTACGGCGACGGCTTTTGGTACGAGGGCTGGGAAGGCCATTTTGAGCTCGTGAAGCTCAACCTGCAAAACCCCGCCGTGGTCGATTACCTGCTCGAGTCCGTGCGCCGCTGGGCCGAGGTCTTTGGCGTCGACGGCCTGCGCCTGGACGTTGCCTATATGCTCGACCGCGACTTTATGCGCCGCCTGCACGCTTTTACCCGTGAGCTCAAGCCCGACTTTGTGCTGATCGGCGAGACTCTCCACGGCGACTACAGCCAAATCGTCAACGACGAGATGCTCGACTCCTGCACCAACTACGAGTGCTACAAGGGCCTGTACTCCAGCTTTAACTCGGTCAACATGTTCGAGATCGCCCATTCGCTGCACCGTCAGTTTGGCGGCGACCCCTGGTGCATCTACCGCGGCAAACATCTGCTGTCGTTTGTCGACAACCACGATGTGCCGCGCCTGGCGAGCATCCTCACCGACAAGTCCTGTCTGCGTCCCGCCTACGGCATGCTCTTTGGCATGCCGGGCATCCCGTGCGTCTACTATGGCAGCGAGTGGGGAATTGCTGGCGAAAAGGGCGGCCCCGATGGCGACTGGGCGCTGCGCCCTGCGCTCGATGAGCCTGCGCCCAACGAGCTGACGGCGTTCATCACGCAACTCGCACACCTTCGCTCGGCCGACGACGCGGCTGCCCGTGCTCTCAACTACGGTGCCTATCGCAACGTGGTGATCCAGAACAAGCAGCTGCTGTTCGAGCGCGCCTGTGACGGCGCGACGGTACTCGTGGCGGTGAATGCCGTGGGTGAGCCTTACGCCTTTGGCGCTGGCGAACTCAACGGCTCCTTCGTCGACCTGCTTGCCGACGATGCGCCCACGGTCGAGCTGACGGGTACCCTTGAGCTTGCGCCCTACGAGGTGCGCTATCTGTTGAGGGCCTAGATCATGACAGCGCCGGACGAGGGCTATCAACATATTGAGCATGGGTTTGAGCCTGTGTTCGACCAGCACTCGCGCGTTTTGGTGCTCGGGTCGTTTCCCTCGGTGCTTTCGCGCGCCAATGCCTTTTATTACGGCAACCCTCAGAATCGCTTTTGGCGCGTGATGGCCGCGTGCCTCGGTATGCCTGTGCCGCCCAACGAGGGCGATCCTTTGGCAAGCGGTGAGCCCGCGACGCTCGATGCCTCCATTGCCGCCAAGCGGGCCATGCTGTTGAACGGTGGCGTGGCCCTGTGGGATGTGATCGAGAGCTGCGACATTAAGGGCTCGAGCGACGCGAGCATTCGCAACGTTGTGCCGGCACATATCGAGCGCATTACCGGCGCAGCTCCCATTGAGCAGGTGATATGCAACGGTGGTACAGCTGGCCGGCTCTACAAGCGCTATCTACAAGAACGCACCGGGCTGCCTGCCATCGTCCTGCCCTCGACAAGTCCCGCCAATGCCGCCTGGCGCCTGGAGCGTCTTGTTGAGCGTTGGCACGAAGCCGTTGGCTGGGCTGTTATTTAATTTAGATTTTTGTTTGAGCGTGGGCACCCAGACGTTTCAGAACGCCTCGCCAGATCGGCGCGGGCACGGCTGGCTCGGCGCAAACCATGCCGTCGGTGCCGACGTTGGCGGCATTGCCGCCGCCAAGTCGCTGTGCATGCTCGACGGAGCAGCCCATGCGCACAGCGCCCACAAGCTTATCCATCGCTTCCGAAAAAGGTCGGCGCAAGAGTCCCATGCGCGGAGAGCGACGAAGCGCCGCAATGCCGCTGCCGGCGCAGATGGCAACGCCGCCACACCACAATTGGTCATGGCGCTCGCATACCTTGTGCAGACGAACGGCGGTCCCACGCGCCTGTTCAGCGCCCTGTCGTGCGGCTCGGATCACGGCATAGACACGCGTTCCCGTACCGCCAAAGCGCACAAGCGCCTTCTCGATAGCGGTCAACGTCTCATCGTCAGCCATATCTTCAATGGCCAGCACGATGCCATCGGCAACGCCGTCGGCATCATCCGCCTTCAAGTCGACCGGGCGGGGGAGTGCGGTGCCGGAAAGTTGAGCATAGGCGGCGATGGCATCCTGCAGGTCCCAGAGCAAAAACTCAAGATCGGCGCTATTGGGAATACTGATATACGCAATAGTTTGCAGCGTTTTGGGCTTATCGCCGCGCGCGATCGTCTCCATGCCATCTCCTTTCCGGCTCGTTTCCGTTTAGGTTACACCGTCTGGCGGCGCCTCGCCGCGCTATCCTAGTGCAACCCTTACGAAAGGAACGCCATGCGTCTGCCCATGAATACCTCGCTTGCCACGCTCAAGCCCTCCGGTATCCGCCGGATCAATGCGCTCGCCGCCCAGCACCCGGGGTGCATCGCGCTCGCGCTCGGCGAGCCCGATTTTCCCACGCCCGATGTGATTAGCGCCGAGGTGACTGCTTCGTTGGGCCGCGGTGACACGCACTATCCGCCCAACAACGGTCGCCCCGCCCTGCGTGAGGCGTTATCTGCCTACATGGGGGACGCGGGCCTGGCGTTTTCCGCCGATGAGGTCATCCTGACCGACGGTGCGACCGAGGCACTGTCGGCAACATTCATGGCTATGCTCAACCCCGGCGACGAGGTCATTATCCCCACGCCGGCCTTTGGCCTGTACGAGAGCATCGTCGTGGCCAACCACGCCAAGGCAGTCTTTTTGGATACGGAGCCTGCGCAATTTCAGATTGACGAGGACGCACTTCGTGCTTGCGTGACGCCGGCGACCAAGGCTATCGTCATCTGCTCGCCCAACAATCCTACGGGTTGCATCCTCAACGCGGCGTCGCTCGACGCCGTGGCGCGCGTGGCGGAGCAGGCGGGCATCTACGTGGTCTGCGACGACGTGTATAACTGTCTGGTCTATGTGGATGGCTATGAGCGCTTTGCCCAGCGCCACCCGGAGCTGCATGAGCAGACGGTAGTCATCGAGAGCTTCTCCAAGCCCTGGGCCATGACCGGCTGGCGCCTGGGCTGGCTCGCAGCGGCAACCCCCGTCATCGCCGAGATCGCAAAGGCCCACCAATACTTAGTATCGAGCGCCGTCTCCTTCGAGATGGACGCCGCAGCCCAGGCCCTCACCGTCGACCCAACCCCTATGCTCAAAGTCTACCGAGCCCGCCGCGAACACGTGCTCGTAGCCTTAAACGCCATGGGCCTCGACGTAGTAGAGCCCGCAGGAGCCTTCTACACTTTCCCGAGCATCAAAAAGTTCGGCCTAACCAGCGAAGACTTCTGCATCAAAGCCATCAAAGAGGCAAACGTAGCCCTAGTCCCGGGCGACTGTTTCGGAACCGAAGGCCACATCCGCCTCAGCTATTGTGTTTCCGACCAAGATTTGGACGAAGGCCTAAATCGCCTGTCCACCTTCATTTCAACCCTGTAGCCATCAGGGACGCAACACATCAGCCCACCGACTTAAGGCTTATGAGTGGGGGCGCCGGCCAACGGGAAACCGGGCTGCCCCAAAGTCACCGCAGGCCGCGCCGCCGAAGGCCAGGCGCAAGGTTTCCGTAGATTCCGCACGAGCCGGAAAGCACTTAATGTGCTTTCCGAGCGAGCCCAGGACCTGACCGAGCGAAAAGCTTGCGCCTGGCCTTTGGCGGCGCGACCGAGATGGTGGAATTGTGTGCAGCCAGGGTTGCCGTTGACCGACGCCGGGGTCCCCGCCATAATACTTTCGGTTCACGCACGAATCCGCTGCCAGAGACAGCCGGTGCAAACGGGCATTGCCCGCGAGCTTAATGGGATATCCCGCCAGCCGAGGTGGTCGAGTAGATATGTCTTCTCGCCCCCGTCGCTCATGCAGCGCGGGGGCTTTCTTTTTGGACATGCCCCCGTCACGTCCTTGTGGCGGACCGTGCCCGGAAAGAATTCGAGGAGGTGTAATTCATGCCCCAGCAGTACAAAATCGACAAGGTTGCAGAGATCGAGTCCCGTATCGCCGAGAACGCCGGTCTGTTCGTCGTCAACTACAACGGTCTGACGGTTAAGCAGGCTCAGGAGCTGCGTCATCAGCTTCGCGAGTGCGGCGCCGAGATGAAGGTCTACAAGAACAACCTGGTCAAGATCGCTCTCAAGAACCAGGAGCAGCCCGAGCTCGACGAGATTCTCGCCGGCCCCGTCGCTTATGTGTTCTACGAGTCCGAGCCGGTCGAGGCCGCTAAGGCCCTTAAGGACTTCTCCGCTAAGTCCAAGGGCGTCCTTGAGATCAAGGGCGGTATCTCCGACGGCAAGGCCGTTTCCGCTGATGATGTTAAGGCTATCGCCGAGCTGCCCACCAAGGATCAGCTTCTCGGCCAGATCGCCGGTCTCATCTCCGGTTTCGCTCGCGACATCGCTGTCTGCGTCAACGGCGTTTCCTCTGGTCTCGCTCGTTCGATCCAGCAGGTCTCCGAGCAGAAGGCAGCCTAGTCGCTGTTTTCACCCGCGGCGGCAACGCCGCACCCCTGGCGCATTCGCGCCGTGTTTTAACTGATCTCCGTGCATCCGCACGGAAACCGAAAGGACTTAGAAATGGCTAAGCTTACCACCGATGAGATCATCGATGCTCTTAAGGAAATGACCCTTCTCGAGGCTTCCGAGCTCGTTAAGGCTATCGAGGACACCTTCGGCGTTTCCGCCGCTGCTCCTGCCGCTGTTGTCGCCGCTCCCGCTGCTGGCGCTGCTGAGGCCGAGGAGAAGACCGAGTTTGACGTCGTGCTCGAGGGCTTCGGCGACAACAAGATCCAGGTCATCAAGGCCGTCCGTGAGCTCACCAACCTTGGCCTGAAGGAGGCCAAGGAGGTCGTCGAGGGCGCTCCCAAGGCTGTTCTCGAGGGTGCCAAGAAGGAGGACGCCGAGGCTGCCAAGGAGAAGCTCGAGGCTGCTGGCGCTGCTGTCACCCTCAAGTAATCAGGCTTTCTCGCCAGATTTCTTTGCAGACGGGGTTCGCATTGCGAGCCCCGTCTTTTTTGTTTTTCGGTCCCTCGACATCGGTTGCTCAAACTGCCATGTTCTGTGATTTGTGTCGTATCGGCTGCCTTGCCGTTGGGCAATAAAATTGCACCATTCGAGCAATAATTTGCGTTGACCTGCTGAAGAATTGTCTCTGCCTTGTAGCGACATATAGTTCCAGCGGTAAGATGCTTGGGTATCGCAATTTGGTCTGCGGCTGTGTGCCGCACGCATGGGGCGCTTTTGCGCCTGCGAAAGGATCTTTGAATAACATGAAGGCAATCATCCCCGCCGCCGGTCTTGGCACGCGTTTTCTGCCTGGCACCAAGTGCACGCCCAAAGAGATGCTGCCGGTGCTCGACAAGCCCGTCATTCAGTATGTCGTTGAGGAGGCGCTCGACCCCGAGGAGGTCGACGATGCCATCATCGTTACTTCTCCCGGCAAGCCTGAGCTGCTGAACTACTTCCAGCCCGATCGCTCGCTCGAGAACCTGCTGCGCGAGCGCGGCAAGAACGCCTATGCCGATGCCGTCGCCCACGCTGGCGGTATGCCGGTCGACTTCCGTTATCAGTACGAGCCCAAGGGCCTCGGCCATGCTATCCGCTCTGCTGCCGACGCCGTGGCAGGGGAGAACTTCCTGGTTCTTCTGGGCGACTACGTTGTGCCTAACCGCGACATCTGCGACAAGATGCTCGCCGTTTCCAAGGAGCACGGTGGCGCTTCGGTTATCGCCGTCGCTGCTTGTTCGCCCGAGGAAGTCAGCCGCTACGGCGTTATCGCCGGCGAGCGCGTCGGTTCGCTCGAGGGCGCCGAGGACGTTGCCGATGCCGAGCCGGGCGCTGTCTGGCGTATCGGCGGTCTGGTCGAGAAGCCCGCTCCCGAGGCTGCTCCGTCCAACCTGTACATCGTCGGCCGCTACCTGCTGAGCCCGCTGGTCATGGACCTGCTGGCAGATCAGCAGGCCGGCAAGGGCGGCGAGATCCAGCTCACCGACGCCATGGCCCGTTCGCTCGACCGTGAGGCCATGTATGCAGTCGTCATCGACCCGCTGTCGGGCTACGACACCGGCACTCCCTCTGGCTGGATGGCCACTAACGCCCTCATGGCTGCAAGCGACCCCCGCTTTGCCGATGCCTTCTGGGACGCCATCGACGAGCGCGGCGGCTTGATGCGCAAGTAAGCCTTCGGGCATCGACATTTACGGGTGCGGACCTCGGTCCGCGCCCGTTTTTTATAAGAGCTGCGATTGCCGCCCCTTTGTTCACAGAAAATATATGAACAGATGTTCGATACGCATATATCTACCTGCATTTTTTCTGTCGAAAAACTTTGCTACTCCAAAAACTCAATCGCGTCAAGGCTTTTCTTGCCCAACGGTCGGTACCTGATAAACTATTAGGTTGCGATAACTGGCGAAGCTATGCCTCGCCAACCCACCGAGCATTTCCGTGAAGGAGGAAAAACCTGGTGACCTACGCATACACTGCCACTGAGCGCAAGCGCGTCAGCTTCGGGAAAATCCCGGAGGCCATGGAGCTCCCCAACCTTATCTCTGTTCAAAGGGAATCCTTTGAGCGTTTTAAGGACGAGGGCCTTCGTGAGGCGTTCAAGGAATCCAGCCCCATCCAGAGCCAGAACCATGTTCTCGAGGTTACCTTCGGCGAGCATCAGTTCGGCGACCCCGCGCACACCGTTGAGGAGTGCCGCGAGAAGGACATGACCTATCAGGCCCCGCTTCTGACCGACGTCCGTCTCACCAACAAGGAGACCGGCGAGATCAAGGAGCAGCTCGTCTTCATGGGCGACTTCCCCATGATGACCGATCAGGGCACCTTCATCATCAACGGTACCGAGCGTATCGTCGTCTCGCAGCTCGTCCGCTCCCCGGGCGTGTACTACAGCTCCGAGATGGATTCGGGCAAGCAGATCTACAAGGCCCAGATCATCCCGTCCCGCGGTGCCTGGCTTGAGTTTGAGGTCGACAAGCGCGACCAGCTCATGGTCTCCATCGACCGTAAGCGCAAGCAGAGCGCCACGATGTTCCTGCGCGCCCTTGGCATTGCCGTCACCAACGACGACATCATCGAGCTGCTCGGCAACTCCGATGTGATCAAGCGCACCCTGGAGCGCGACACCGCCCTCACCCGCGAGGATGCCCTTATCGAGATCTACCGTCGCCTGCGCCCGGGCGAGCCTCCCACCGTGGACGCTTCCCGCAGCCTGCTCGAGGGCCTGCTCTTCAACCCGCAGCGCTACGATCTGGCCCGCGTCGGTCGTTACAAGGTCAACAAGAAGCTCAACCTCACTACCGAGGAAGAGGTCACGGTGCTCACCGACGAGGATATCGTCGCGACGCTGCGCTACCTGCTGTCCCTCGCTGCCGGCGAGCAGGGCTTCAAGGTCGACGACATCGACCACTTTGGCAACCGCCGCATCCGCACCGTCGGCGAGCTCGTCGCCAACCAGTTCCGTATCGGCATGAGCCGTATGGAGCGCGTCGTCCGTGAGCGCATGAGCTCCCAGGACATCGACGAGATCACCCCGCAGTCGCTCATCAACATCCGCCCGATCGTGGCCTCCATCAAGGAGTTCTTCGGTTCCTCGCAGCTCTCGCAGTTCATGGACCAGGCGAACCCCCTGACCGGTCTGACCCACAAGCGCCGTCTGTCCGCACTCGGCCCTGGCGGTCTTGCCGGCCACAAGTCCGGCTCCAGCCGCCGCACCAACGTGCCGACGGCCGTCCGCGACGTTCACAACTCGCACTACAGCCGCATGTGCCCGATCGAGACCCCCGAAGGCCCCAACATCGGCCTGATCGGCTCGCTCGCCCTCTACGCCCGCGTCAACGAGTACGGCTTCATCGAGGCTCCGTTCCGTCGCGTCGAGAACGGCGTTGCCACCGACCAGATCGACTGGATGACCGCTGACGAGGAAGAGAAGCACGTCATCGCGCCGGCCAACACGCCGCTCGATCCCAAGACCAACGAGTTCATCACGACCGATGCCGAGGGCAAGATCGTCCGTCCGCACACTGTGATCGCCCGTACCCGCGACTTCGACGGTTCCTTCGGCGCTCCCGCCGACGTGCCTGTCGAGGACGTCGACTACATGGACGTCTCGCCGCGTCAGATGCTCTCCGTCGCAGCCACGCTGATCCCGTTCCTCGAACACGACGACGCCAAGCGTACGCTGATGGGCGCTAACATGCAGCGTCAGGCCGTGCCGCTGGTTCACCCCGCCGCTCCCTATGTCGGTACCGGCATGGAGCGTCGCGCCGCCCTGGACTCCGGCGAGGTCACCCTGGCCAAGAACGCCGGCGAGGTCATCTTTGCCGACGCCGCCAAGATCATCGTCAAGCATGCCGGCGGCATGGACGAGTATCACCTGGCCAAGTACCAGCGCTCCAACCAGTCCACCTGCATCAACCACCGTCCGCTCGTGCGCGTCGGTGACACCGTTGAGCAGGGCGAGCCCCTGGCTGACGGTCCTTCGACCGATCATGGCGAGCTCGCGCTGGGCCAGAACCTCACCGTGGCATACATGCCGTGGGAAGGCTTCAACTACGAGGACGGTATCGTCGTGTCCGAGCGCCTGGTGGCCGAGGACCTGCTGACGACCATCAACATCACCCGTCACGAGATCGATGCCCGCGACACCAAGCTCGGCCCCGAGGAGATCACCCGCGAGATCCCGAACCTCTCCGAGGACATGCTTGCCAACCTCGACGAGGACGGCATTATCCGCATCGGCGCCGAGGTCGGCCCTGGCGACATCCTGGTCGGCAAGGTCACGCCTAAGGGCGAGAGCGCTCTGACCGCCGAGGAGCGCCTGCTGCGCGCCATCTTCGGTGCCAAGGCCCACGACGTCCGCGACACCTCCCTTAAGATGCCTCACGGCGCTTACGGCCGCGTCATCGACGTCGTCCGCTTTAGCCGCGAGAACGGCGACGATCTGGCCCCCGGCGTCAACGAGCAGGTGCGCGTCTACGTCGCCCAGCGTCGTAAGATCCAGCAGGGCGATAAGATCGCCGGCCGCCACGGCAACAAGGGTGTTATCTGCAACGTTCTGCCGGTCGAGGACATGCCCTACATGGCTGACGGTACCCCGATCGACGTTATCCTCAACCCGCTGGGCGTTCCTTCGCGTATGAACGTCGGCCAGCTGCTCGAGTGCCACCTTGGCTGGGCTGCTGCCTGCGGTTGGGATACCGAGCAGGCCGACTCCGACAAGTACGTCCCCGGTCCGTTCTTCACCGCGACGCCCGTCTTCGACGGCGCCAAGGAGGACGAGATCGCCGAGGTCATCCGTCGTGCCAACAAGAACATGCTCAACAAGGCCACCGCTGCCTTTGGCGATCACATGCGCCCCGAGTTCGTCACCCAGCTTGACGAGCGCGGCAAGACCCGTCTGTTCGACGGCCGCACCGGCGAGGAGTTCCGCGAGCCCATTACCGTGGGTACGTCCTACATCCTCAAGCTCGGCCACATGGTCGACGACAAGATCCACGCCCGTTCGACCGGCCCTTACAGCCTGGTTACCCAGCAGCCTCTGGGCGGCAAGGCCCAGTTCGGCGGCCAGCGCTTCGGCGAGATGGAAGTTTGGGCACTGTACGCTTACGGTGCTTCCAACGTCCTGCAGGAGATCCTGACCGTCAAGTCCGACGATACCGTGGGCCGCGTCAAGACCTACGAGTCCATCGTCAAGGGCGAGAACGTTCCTGTCCCGGGTATCCCCGAGTCCTTCAAGGTTCTCGTCAAGGAGATTCGCTCCCTCGCACTGGACATCGAGCCCATGCACGATGCCGACGAGGACGCCTCCGCCCCTGTGACCGCCGAGGAGACCTCTGCTCTCGACGACCTGGCTGCGCTCGCCGGCGTTGACGCCGACGTCGAGGCCGAGGATGCCGAGACCGCCGAGGCACCCGAGGCTGTCGCCGCCACGACCACTGATAAGGAGTAGTTGACTGTGGCAGATTTCGAAGCTACTGATTTTGACTCGGTAAAGATCTCCCTTGCCTCCGCCGACCAGATCCGTTCCTGGTCGCACGGTGAGGTCAAGAAGCCGGAGACCATCAATTACCGTACCCTCAAGCCCGAGAAGGACGGCCTGTTCTGCGAGAAGATCTTCGGTCCCGCCAAGGACTGGGAGTGCTCCTGCGGCAAGTACAAGGGCATCCGCTTTAAGGGCATCGTCTGCGAGCGCTGCGGCGTCGAGGTCACCTCGGCCAAGGTGCGTCGCGACCGCATGGGTCACATCGAGCTCGCCGCTCCCGTGTCCCACATCTGGTACTTCAAGAGCCCCACGAGCTTCCCGATGAGCCGTATGCTCGACATCAAGTCCAAGGACCTCGAGAAGGTTCTGTACTTCGCCAGCTACATCATCACCGAGGTTGACTATGAGGCCCGCGAGGCCGACGCCGACGACCTGCGCGAGGAGCTCGCCGCCGATCTGGAAGAGATCGATGCCGAGTGCGCCCGCCAGATCGAGTCCCTCAAGGAGCAGGGCAACCCCGAGAACTTTGACGAGTTCTCCGACGAGGAGCCGCTGACCCCCGAGGAGATCGCCTCTGGCATCGTCGACATCGAGGAAGAGTGCAAGGACGAGAAGCAGCTCCGCACGGACGCCTTCAACGCCTTCATGAAGCTCAGCGAGCGCGACCTCATTTCCGATGAGCCGCTGTTCCGTGAGATGACCCGTTACTACTCCATGTACTTCAAGGGCGGCATGGGTGCCGAGGCCGTCCGCGACCTGCTCGCTGCCATCGACCTCCCCTCCGAGGCCGAGAAGCTCAAGGCCATCATCGCCGACGAGGACTCCCAGAAGCAGAAGCGCGAGAAGGCCGTTAAGCGCCTCGAGGTCGTTGACGCCTTCCTGAAGGGCGGCAACAGCCCCGCGAACATGATCCTGGACGTCATTCCGGTCATTCCGCCCGATTTGCGCCCGATGGTCCAGCTTGACGGTGGCCGCTTCGCCGCGTCCGACCTCAACGACCTGTACCGTCGCGTGATCAACCGTAACAACCGACTCAAGCGCCTGCTCGACCTGGACGCCCCTGCGATCATCGTGAATAACGAGAAGCGCATGCTCCAGGAGTCCGTGGACGCCCTGTTCGACAACGGCCGTCGTGGTCGCCCGGTCTCTGGCCGTGGCGGTCGCCCGCTCAAGTCGCTCGCCGAGGCCCTCAAGGGCAAGCAGGGTCGTTTCCGTCAGAACCTGCTGGGCAAGCGTGTCGACTACTCCGGCCGTTCGGTAATCGTTACCGACCCCAAGCTGCTGCTGCACCAGTGCGGTCTGCCCAAGACCATGGCGCTGGAGCTCTTCAAGCCCTTCGTCATGAAGCGCCTGGTCGAGCTTGGCAAGGTCGAGAACATCAAGGGCGCCAAGCGCGCTATCGACCGCGGTGCCACCTTTGTGTGGGATATCCTCGAAGAGGTCATCGACGGCCGCGTCGTGCTGCTCAACCGTGCACCGACCCTGCACCGTCTGTCCATCCAGGCCTTTGAGCCGGTGCTGGTCGAGGGCAAGGCTATCCACCTGCACCCGCTGGTCTGCTCGCCCTTCAACGCCGACTTCGACGGCGACCAGATGTCTGTCCACGTGCCGCTGTCCAGCCAGGCTCAGGCCGAGGCCCGCGTGCTCATGCTCTCTGCGAACAACCTGCGCTCGCCGGCATCCGGCAAGCCGGTCAACATCCCTTCGCAGGACATGATCATCGGTGTGTACTACCTCACCCAGGTTCGCGAGGGTCTGCCGGGCGAGAACCACGTGTTCTCGAGCTTCGACGACGCGCTGCACGCCTATGACTGCCGCTCCGAGGTCGACATGCAGGCCAAGATCCAGGTCCGCGTGTCCGCTGCCGATGCCAATGTCATCAACGAGGACGGCACCCGTATCTTCCGCGTCAAGAACGGCAAGAACGAGTTTGTCGACTACGACGTCACCGGCAACAAGACCGCGCGCTTCGAGACTTCTATCGGCCGCATCATCTTCAACCGCCAGTGCCTGCCCGAAGACTATGAGTTCATGAACTACAAGATGGTCAAGGGCGATGTGGCCAAGCTGGTTGCGGACTGCTGCGATCGTTACCCCGAGGCCAAGGTCGGCCCGATCCTCGACGCCATCAAGTACTCCGGCTTCCACTACGCTACCCGCGCCGGCCTCACCATCTCGGTGTGGGACGCTCTCATCCCTGCTGAGAAGCAGGAGCTGCTCGATCGCGCCCAGGCCAACGTCGACCAGATCAACGAGTACTTCGAGGAGGGCTTCATCAACGAGACGGAGCGCCACATCGAAGTCGTTAACGAGTGGACCGCTTGTACCGACAAGGTCGCAGCGCTCATGCTCGATATGTTCGACGAGGAGAACCCGCTGTACATGATGGCCGACTCCGGCGCCCGTGGTTCTAAGACCCAGCTGCGTCAGCTCGGCGGCATGCGTGGCCTGATGGCAGACATGTCCGGCGAGACGATCGACCTTCCCATTAAGGCGAACTTCCGCGAGGGCCTGCTACCGCTCGAGTACTTCATTTCGACCTACGGCGCCCGTAAGGGCCTGGTCGATACCGCATCCCACACCTCGGACTCTGGTTACCTGACCCGTCGTCTGGTCGACGTGGCCCAGGACGTCATCGTTCGCGAGGAGGACTGCGGTACGCACGAGGGCGTCACCTACAACCTCATCATCCCCGGCACCACCGACCTCAACACCGACCTCGTCGGCCGTTGCTTCATTGAGGACGTCGTGGCTCCCGATGGCACCGTGCTCTTTGAGCAGGACGGCTACATCGAGAAGGTCGCCGACATCCAGAAGATGGTCGATGCGGGCCTCAAGAAGGTCAAGCTTCGCGCGCTGCTCACCTGCCGCTCCAAGTACGGCGTGTGCCAGAAGTGCTACGGCTGGGATCTTTCCACCCGTCGTCCGGTCGCCATCGGTACTGCCGTCGGCATTATTGCCGCCCAGTCCATCGGCGAGCCCGGTACGCAGCTTACGATGCGTACCATTCACTCCGGCGGCGTCGCTGGCGTCGACGATATTACGCAGGGTCTGCCTACGGTCAGCCGTATGTTCGATATCGTCGGCAACGTCAACGAGAAGATCCTGGGTCGCGAGGCCGAGCTGGCTCCGTACTCCGGCCACCTCTCGATTAAGCCCGAGAAGTCCGAGTACGTGCTGACGCTCACCGACTCCGAGGATCACACCCGTGTCCTCGACGAGCGTCGCGTCCCCGCTTCGGTGCGCTTCATGCCTGAGATCGAGGACGGCTGCGAGGTTCGCGCCGGCGACCAGATCACCAAGGGCTTCGTCAACTTCCGCAACCTGCGCAAGCTGACCGACATCGAGTCGACGATGCACACCTTCGTCGAGAGCGTCAAGGACGTCTACACCAGCCAGGGCGTCGACCTGAACGACAAGCACATCGAGGTGCTCGCACGTCAGATGCTGCGTCGCGTTCAGATCACCAACCCCGGCGACTCCAAGTACCTGCTTGGTCAGTACGTCGACCGCTACGAGTTTGCCGACGAGGTCGAGCGCGTTGCCCGTCTAGGCGGTCAGGCTCCCGTGGCTGAGCCCGTCATCCTGGGTACGCTCAAGGTCGCGTCCAACATCGACTCCTGGCTGTCGAGCGCTTCGTTCATCCGTACCGCTGGCGTCCTTACCGAGGCTGCCATCGAGGGCAAGGTCGACCACCTGCTCGACCTTAAGTCCAACGTCATCGTCGGTAAGAAGATCCCGGCCGGTACCGGCCTCAAGCCGTACGCCAACGCCAAGCTGACGTATCGCACGGCCGACGGCTACGTGGACATCGACGGCCCGGCTTCGCCCAACGCCAAGTCGCTGCCCGAGTGGGCTCCGGTTGAGCTCAAGGACCTGGACGAGCAGCTCCCGCAGCAGCTCGACTGGGCCGGCTACGACGAGTTCGGTGGTGCTGACGGTTCGTTCACCCGCAACGGCCACACCATCTCCGCCGAGAAGGCTCGCCTGTACCTGTTCGACGACCTGGGCGTGTCGCAGCGCTGGACCAACAAGTTCAGCGAGGTCGGCATCGAGACGGTCGGCGACCTGGTCGGCAAGTCCGAGGAGGATCTGCTGCGCATCGATGGCATCGGTGCCAAGGCGATCGAGGAGCTCCGTGATGGCCTGGAGGCCCACGACCTGCTCTACATCCTCGAGAACAACGACGACGTTGCCGACGAGGAAGACCTCTCGCAGCTGCTGCAGATGGTCTTTAGCCCCGACGGTCCGGACGACATCCTGCTGGGTACCTCCGCTCCGACGCATCACGCTGACGCCGACGAGGAGCTCCTGGGCGCCCCGATCGACGACAAGAAGGCTCCCGCCAACGGTGCGGTCAACGAGGACATGGCTTCCCTCGACGAGCTGCTCAACCAGCTCGTGGACACCGACGACGCCGAAGAGGCCAAGGACAACGACGAGGAGTAACTAGTTCCGCCGTTCTAACGAACGGCGGCGACCTCCGTCGCTGCGCGGCCCCCAGAGCTACAATCTGTCATTCAAAAGGCAGGGCATGACCAAAAGGTCAATGCCCTGCCTTTTTCATGCCACCTTGTACGCTCTGGGGGCCGCTCGCTTGCGTATGCTCAACCTGTTGCGTTCCGTCGATCCCTTGCCAATAAGGGGCAGAGTTTTTTTTGGTAGGTTATTCCTGCTTGAATTTGAAACATTTCGTTCGGTCAAAGCGTATCTATGGTGAGGGCCTCAGCAAGAATCATTAACGTCACCGGGAGGTGATTATGGAAGAACAGGCATTTAGACAGGCGGTCGAAGATCACCGGGATGTCGTGTTTCGGATCGCATTGACGTACCTGCGCGATTGTGCCGACGCCGACGATGTTGCCCAGGATGTCTTTCTTAAGCTGCTTAAAAGCGATGGACATTTTGAGAGTTGGGAGCATCTTCGCCGCTGGCTTATCCGGGTCACGATCAATGAATGTAAATCGCTCTTTCGAAAGCCATGGAGGCGTGTGGAGGATATTGAGAACCTGGCCGAGTCGCTTTCGACAGCGCAGGATGAGACCAAGGCGGTCCTGTCAGACGTTATGCGACTTCCGGAGCGATTCCGTGTTCCCATCGTGCTCTATTACTATCTGGGCTTTTCGACCTCAGAGATTGCCGAGTTGTTGCATGTACCAGCCGCGACCGTTCGAACGCGTTTAGCTCGCGGTCGATCGAAGCTCAAATTCATCCTAGAGGAGGGCGACCGTGAAATCCAATCAAATCAAGCAGGCCTTCGAGTCCATCCAAGCCGATAGCGATCTTGCCGACCGTGTGCTTTATGCTGCCGCTGGCGAGCCGCTTCGTCGAAAGGGTCACGCGAAGCCTCTGTATGTTGCCGTTGTTGGATGTCTTGTCGGAGTGCTGGCGACCGGAGGGGTCGCCTACGCCGTCGTCAATTCCAGATATTTTGCCTCAGCCTGGGGAAACCACGGCAACGGGGATTCCATCACCTGGACCAACGGTGGCTCATCGGGGACTAAATACACCTACACCAGAGAGTTTGGTGACGGCATCGCGCCCCAAAGCCTGGAGGGTGCAGTCCAGGAGGTTAATCTGTCCGTCGAGGGCAACGGCTATACGCTCGATATCCATGAGATGGCTATTGACCAAAACGGCTGCGGAGCCGTGACGTTTACGTTGTCCAATCCAAATGGCGTTAACTACTACAAGCCGGCAGCAGAGACGGGCGAACTTGTTCTCTATGGTGAAGAAGAACAAGGCATCGGCACGCCCAGCATGAACTTCGGCGAGGAATGGGCTGACACACGCTGCACAATTGATAAAGACACATCAAGCGACACGGTCATTAACGGCACGATGTACTTTGCATCTTGGAATCGCGATCGAGATTTACGACGCGCTGTCACCTGGAATATCTCCTGGACAGAGGGCGAAGGCGAGGATGCGAAGCCGTTCGAGGCATCGACGCCCGAGTTTAGCGTCGGAGCGTACGTCGATACAAAGGAACTCCGCTCCGATGACTCGCCTCTCGAGATCAGCCCGTTTTCCATCCAGACGCACATCGATGATCTGGGCATTGACGCAGTCACGAAAAAGTTGACCGTTACCTACAAGGATGGATCGGAGCAGATTATCGAAGACGATGCTGCGGGCGCGTACAATTTCTATGTCTCGCTGACGCGCAATAGCGGAGAGAACATCTCGGTGCCGACAAAACTGATCAATGTCGATCAGGTGGTCTCGGTAACCCTTGAGGGCACGAGGTACACATCAACAGGAGAGACCGAAACAGAAGTACCCTTTACCATCGTCTATTCGTAAGGTCTGGGCCGCTTCCCAAGAGGGGAAGCGGCCTTTTTAGCGTTATATGGACGAGTGGATTGGAAGTTATTCGTCTGATTCTCGGAAGAACGTGGCAAATGGATGTGGATCACCGTGAAGAGTGGCGTTTTCCCAGATAAAACCGACCAAAATAAACCTGTCCCTTTTTGGCAGGGAACGTTGCCCCAACGAGCACGTCGGATTCCCGGACCGGGCCGCCCGCTGTTTAAGTTTGTCGCGAGTTCCGCACGCAAAGGAAAGCACTTAATGTGCTTTCCGTCTTGCGCAGGACTGTAGAGCAGCAA
>CABUQW010000008.1 GCA_902493895.1 uncultured Collinsella sp.
CATGACCAACGGCGAGCAGCTCCTTGACCTGCTTGGCAAGATGGTCGGTAACCTTGGGGTCGATGCCATATTGGCCGTCGCCCATCAGTGCTTCGCCGGAAAGCTTAAGAAGCACGCGTTTATATCGGATGTCGGACAAAGCGATCCTCCTTTAGATTGAACTCTCAACATTCTATCAAAGGCTCTAAGAAGAGCCATGAAAAAGCAGGCTGTGAGTAAAACCCACAGCCTGCTCATTACCAGCTACAAGAGCTTATTTACTCGCCACGGACCAGACGGTCAAAGGCAACGACGGTAATGGTGTCGCCGAGCTCCTTGGAGACCTGCTCAGCGTACTTCTTGATGGTGAGGGAGCTGTCCTTGATGAACTCCTGCTCGGTGAGCACGGACTGCTTGTAGAACTTCTCCAGACGGCCGACAGCCATCTTCTCCTGAATGGCCTCGGGCTTGCCGGACTCGGCAGCCTGAGCCATGTAGATCTGCTTCTCGTGCTCGACGGTCTCGGCCGGAACCTGATCGCGGGTAGCGCAGATCGGGGCGACGGCGGCAACCTGAAGGGCAACGTCGTGAGCGAAGGTCTTGAAGGACTCAGCCTGAGCGGTCTCGGCCTTCTCGAAAGCAAACTCGACGAGGACGCCGATCTTACCACCCATGTGGATGTAAGAAGCGAGAGCGCCGTTCTCGGCCTTGCGGGCAGCGAAGCGGGAGATCTTCATGTTCTCGCCCATGATGTGAATCATCTCGGTGAGCTCGGAGGAAACGGTCTCCTCGCCCATCGGCTTCTCGAGCAGAGCGTCGACGTCAGCGGGCTCGGTGGTAGCGACAACCTCAGCGACCTTGGAAGCAAAGCCGGTGAACTTGGCGTTGGAGCCAACGAAGTCGGTCTCGCAGGAGAGCTCGAGCAGAGCGCCGGTCTTGCCATCCTCGGAGACGAACGCGGCAACAGCGCCCTCGTTGGTCTCACGGCCAGCCTTCTTGGCAGCCTTTGCAAGGCCGTTCTTACGCAGAACGTCGACAGCGGCGTCCATGTCGCCGTCAGCCTCGACGAGAGCCTTCTTGCACTCCATCATCGGGGAGTCGGTCATCTCGCGGAGCTGCTTGACCATAGCGGCGGTAATCTGGGCCATTGTGGTTCCTTTCAAAGAGATGAAAAAGAATTAACTAAGACTGATTTACTCGGCCTTGGGCTCAGCGGCCATCTCGGCCTCGGAGACCTGCTCCTTGCCGGAGCCAGCGAGGCAGGCGTCAGCCATGAGCTCGCACATAAGGGTGACAGCGGAGATAGCGTCATCGTTGCAGGGGATGCCGTACTCGACCTCGTCGGGATCGGAGTTGGTGTCGATCAGAGCGACGACGGGGATGTTCAGGCGCTGAGCCTCCTTGATGGCGTTCTCCTCGCGCTTGGTGTCGATGACGAAGAGAGCCTGGGGCAGACCCTTCATGTCGCGGGCGCCACCGAGGTTGGTCTGGAGCTTGGTGAGCTCCTTGCCGAGCACAGCCTGCTCCTTCTTGGGGAGCACTGCCATGCGGCCGTCCTCGACCATGGCCTCGAGCTCCTCCATGCGGTTGATGCGGGAGCGGATGGTGACGAAGTTGGTCAGCATACCGCCGAGCCAACGCTGGTTGATGTAAGGCATGTTGGCGCGCTCAGCAGCGTTCTTGACGGCCTCCTGAGCCTGCTTCTTGGTGCCGACGAACAGCACGTTGCCACCCTTGGCGACGTTCTTAACGAAGGTGTAGGCCTGGTCGGCGTCGAGGATGGTCTGCTTGAGGTCGAGGATGTAGATGCCGTTGCGCTCACCGAAGATGAACGGCTTCATCTTGGGGTTCCAGCGACGGGTCTGGTGACCGAAGTGGCAGCCGGCCTCGAGCAGGGTGCGGATATTAATCTTGGTAGCCATGTTAAACCTCCTGTGGTTTGCCTCCGCGCGGGGTCATCCTCCAAAACCAACCCAGACATGTGCTACCAAAGCCCGGGCACCACGGTATGAAGTAGCCGCGCGTGCGTGATAAAAACATGTTGCCGTGAAGCAACCCGATGAATGATAGCAGGAATGCATCTTCCTGCCAACCCGCAATCAAAACCACACACCTGAGTGCAGCGCGGAACGTCCCAGCAACTATTCGCCGCGGGGATGGGCTTGAGCCACGGCCCGCTTAAGCCGATCGGGCGTGAGATGCGTGTAGATCTGCGTCGTGGACAGACTCGCATGACCCAGCAGCTCTTGAACCGAGCGCAGGTCCGCACCGCCCTCGAGCAAGTCGGTCGCAAAGGTATGGCGCATCGCATGCGGCGCGATGTCGGGCGGAATGCCGGCGAGCGTCGCCAGCGTATGGAACCGCCGCCTGAGCATGGCGGCGCTCATGCGATTGCCGCGCGCCGATATAAGCAGCGGATGCGGCCCGGTAGCGGGGTCACGGCGCTTTGCCTGAGCGAGCAACTCCGGCCTCCCCTCCTCAATATAGAGACGCGTCACCTCGAGCGCACGACGATACAGAGGGACAATACGTTCTTTGCTCCCCTTGCCCCACAGGCGCAGCGTGCGTTCGGACCAAGCGATGGACTCCACATTGAGTGCTGCGAGCTCAGAGATACGAGCACCCGAGGCATAGAGCAGCTCGAGCATCGCCGCATCGCGCAGTCCCGCGGGCGTCGAGGTATCAGGCGTCTTGAGCAGCGCCTCGACCTGATGGGTCGTAAGGACGCCCGGCAGGTCACGCGGCAGCTTGGGCGATGCGATCGCCGAGGCCACATCGCCCTCGACAATCCCCTCGGCAGCCATCCAGCGATAGAGAGATCGGATAGCCGACAGGTGCGCCGCAAGCGTTCGGGGAGCCACCTGCTCACGCGAAAGCTCGGCAAGATAGCGACGAATGGTGCGCACGTCGGCAGCGAAAGCATCGATATCCTCGCGCTCGCACCAGGCAGCAAAGCGCTCCAACCGCGAGCCATAGGCCGTCACCGTGTTGGGAGAAAGACCCTCGACACGTGCGATGTAGGCGATAAACGAGTCGACGGTGTCGTACAGGTCACAGGCTATGACCGGTCGCCTCCAAACAGATCGGGTCGAGTGGCCAGATAGGCATCAAGGGCCTCGAGCGCACGGTCCGCATAGGCCTGGTAGCGGTCGCGCTTGCTGCGGCGCTTACCATCCTCGAGTGGCGGCACCAGGCCAAAGTTGACATGCATGGGCTGATAGCCCACGGTGGCAGGATCGGTCGCATAGCCCACGAGCGCACCCAGGGCGCCCACGCGCGGCAACTCGACGCCCGCAGCACCGATAGCCTCGGCATAGGTGTTGAGCGCCGCGAGCAGACCCGTCGCCACGGCTTCCATGTACCCCTCGGTGCCGGTGATCTGACCGGCCAGGCGCACGCCGGTACCGGGCACGGCAAAGGTGCCATCGAGCACGTGCGGGGCATCGACAAAGGTATTGCGGTGCATGACACCGTAGCGGAAGAACTCAGCGTTCTCCAGGCCCGGCACCATATGGAAGACGCGCTTCTGCTCGCCAAAGGTCAGGTTGGTCTGGAAGCCCACCAGGTTATAGGCGGTCTTCTCCTTGTTCTCGGCACGCAGCTGAATCGCCGCCCAGGGGCGACGTCCGGTACGCGGGTCGGTGAGGCCGACGGGCTTCATGGCGCCAAAGCGAATGGCATCCTTGCCGGTGCGTGCAACCTCCTCGGCAGGCTGGCAGGCCTGGAACAGATCGCCGCCCTCAAAATCCTTGAGCACCACGCGGTCGGCCGTGGTAAGCGCCTCGATAAAGGCCTCGTACTCCTCCTTATTGAGCGGAGCGTTGAGATAGTCGCCGCTCCCCTGCTCCTCGTAGCGCGACTGCGAGAACAGCACATCCATATCGAGCGTAGAGGCATCGACGATCGGAGCCGCGGCATCGAAGAACGCAAGAGCGTCGCCGCCGACGAGTTTCATGACCTCTTCGCTCAGCGCCGGCGAGCACAAGGGGCCGGCAGCAATGACCACGTGACCCTCGGGAATCTGCGTGACCTCGCCGTGAATGATCTCGATATTGGGGCGGGCGGCAACCTCGGCCTCGACAAACTCGGAAAACTTGACGCGGTCGACCGCCAGGGCGCCGCCAGCGGGAACGGCCGCACGATGGGCGCAATCGAGCAGGACTGAACCCATGCGCTCGAGCTCGGCTTTTAGTAGGCCAGCAGCGGAATCTGGACGGGTCGACTTAAACGAATTGGAGCAGACGAGCTCTGCCAGGTGATCGGTATGGTGGGCCGGGGAGCTCACCTGGGGGCGCATCTCGCACAGCTTTACGGCAAACCCGCGGTCTGCCAGCTGGATCGCGCATTCCGAACCCGCCAGACCGCCACCGATAACCGTCACCTGATCGAACTGCATCTGCAAACACCTTTCTAATTGACACGTTTTCCATTGTGACCGAAGGGCGTCTGGGCGTGAAGAGCAAACTTGGAGGGCGCATACCTTCCATCCATCATGCGCTCGATAAGGCCCTCGAGTTCAAGCGAACCCAGGAGTTTGAGTACGCCGACAGCATCGAGCGAGACGAGCGCCGCGATGTCGTCGACCTTGAGCGGAGAGGCGATGAGCGCATGCATCACGGTCTGCTGTGTTGGATTCAGGTCGGCAATGCCGGGAGCATCGGGGCGAGAGTAGCGCAGGGTGCCGTAGATGCGTGAGATAGCCATCTCGATAGATTCCTCGTCGATGATGCAGCAGGCACCGTTCGCAATGAGGTAATTCGTGCCACGCGACTCGGGCGATAGGATCGACCCCGGCACGGCAAGAAGTTCGCGCCCCAAATCCATAGCAGCCTCGGCTGTAGAAAACGTCCCGGAAGGCATACCCGCCTCGGATACAAAGAGGGCTTGCGACAGGGCCGCGATCACGCGATTGCGGCGCGGAAAGGCAAACTTGCGCGGCCCCATGCCCCACGGAGAGATCGACACGACCGCGCCACCCATATCGAGCGTGCGTGTAATAAGCCCCGCGCTCGAACGCGGGTAGACCACGTCGGCGCCCGTCCCCAGCACCACGACGTGTTTGCCGCCGGCGTTGACCGCAGCCCAACCCGAGGCCTGGTCACAACCGACCGCGCCGCCCGAAACTACCGTCACTCCCGCCTCGACCGCAACCTTTGCCGCAAGCTCTGCCACGGCAAGACCATACGGCGAGGCCTTTCGCGCGCCGATGATGGAGAGCGCGGGCGTCGAAAGCGCCTCGGGGTTGCCGCGCACATAGAGCGTCTGAGGTACATCAGAAAGCTCCAAAACGGTCTCGGGATACAACGCGTCACCTGGATGCAGCTCGAAGGTCCCCTCGGCCATCATTGGTCCCTCCTTCCCTGGTACATCGCCGCCTCGAGCACGTGATCCTGCGTCACCTGCTCGCTCTCGGCGACGTCGGCGATTGTACGCGCGATACGCACCAGGCGCACGATGCCGCGACCCGTAAGATGCGTGCGCTTCGACAGGCCGAGCACACACTTCTCCGCCGCATCATCGAGCTCAAAGGTCGAAACGACGCCGTCAATGGACCGCGTCTCGTCATCCTCGGCCTCGGCATCCGCATCGTCCATACGGGATTCGCGCCAAGCGCGAAAAGCGCGACCGCGCACAACGTAGTCACGTAACTCGGCCGACGACATACCCTCCGCGCCCTCGATAATCACCTGGGGATCGGGACGGGTCACATCGATCATCATGTCGATACGGTCAGCCAAAGGACCGCGCAGCTTTGCCCGATAGCGCTCGACCATCGATGCCGAGCAGCGGCACGGAACCTCGCGATCGCCCAAAAAACCGCAGGGGCAGGGATTGCTCGCAGCCAGCAGCTGAAAGCGCGACGGAAAGGTAAAGGCCCCGTCGACGCGTACGATCCTCACGTAGCCGCGTTCGATGGGCTGACGCAGCGTCTGCAGTACGCCCGTGGGAAACTCGGCAAGCTCGTCCAAAAAGAGCACGCCGCCATGAGCTAGGCTAATTTCGCCCGGATGTACTGGACGTCCGCCGCCGATGAGGCCCGCGGTCGAAATGCTGTGATGCGGGCTGCGGAAGGGCCGGTGCCCCGCCAACAAGCCATCAATGTTCTCACCCAAAACCGAATGGATGCACAGCGCCTCCTGTTGATCCTCAACGGAAAGCTCGGGCAGGATGCCGGTCATACGACGCGCGAGCATCGTCTTGCCCGATCCCGGGGACCCGATCATAAGCAAACCGAGCTCACCCGCTGCCGCCAGTGCCATGCCGCGTTTGGCAACCTCCTGCCCCAGCACGTCGGCATAGTCGAGTTCGGGCTCAAAAGTAGCCTCCACACCCTCGGAATCCAGATAATGCCGCGCGGCATCGCCCATACCATGAGCAAGCTGAGACAAATGATCTATGAATCCGCAATCCACGCCCGCGAGTGGCACATGCTGGTCTGATCTGCCGGCGATAAAAGACAGCCCCATGTCGCGAGCCAGCAGCTGAAACGCCACCTCGCCCTTGACAGGAAGCACCGTACCGTCCAAGCCAAGCTCACCGGCGATAAGACAACGATCGAGGTTGTCGCGGGGAATCTGACCATCGGCCGCCAATACCGCGATGGCGATGGGAAGATCAAAGCCGCTACCGGTCTTGCGAATATCGCCAGGTGCCAGATTGACCGTAATGCCCGAGCGTGGGATCTCGAACCCGGCGGAGCGCATCGCACAGCGAATGCGACCACGCGACTCCATCACCTCCATACTCGGGATGCCGAGCATCTGAATGCCCGGAACGCCGCCGGCAAGCGAGACCTCGACCGTGACGTGAATCGCCTCGACGCCGCGAATGCAGGCCGCGTGAACGGCAAACGTCTCGAACGCCATCACGACACCTGCCAATCGAACGCGTTGTACTGATGCTCGATCTCGGCGATATGCCCGCCGCGAATGGTGACACCCACGGCATCGAAGCGAATCGCCTTGAGCGGATAATGCTCCATGAGATAGCAACTTGCGATGCGGCGGTAGCGGCGTTGCTTTTGGGCGTCCACGGCCTCCTCGGGAAAGACCCGCGTGTTGCAATCCAGGGCGACGCGTCTGGTCTTGACCTCGGCCATCACCACGACATCGTCGAGCTCATCGAGCAGCACCAGATCGGCCTCGCCCTCGGTGCAACGATAACCCTGCTCCAGCAAGGTGTAGCCGCGCTCGTTAAAGTAGTCGATGGTGATCAGCTCGCCCAGCATACCCAGCTCGCGGGGACTGAGTCCCTTGATAAACTCGGGCTTCATCGCCCCGCAGTCGAGCTCGCCGTTTTCCCAACGTTCCTTGAGCTGCTGCGTCTTGCTCTTTTTGCTTGCGGCACTCATGGGGTCTCCTTTCCCGCACACTGCATTGCCCCGATGATGAGGGCACCTTTCATGCGGGTAAGTACCGGAAGCAAACCAAAAGCTGACCAAATGCCGACAAAAAACGGGCCGTACGCAGCAATGTTGTTGCATACGGCCCGCTACCAGCAGGTTTATATAACCCCAGGGGTCCCTGTTTCCACAATTGACCTAGAAAAGGCGCTCAGTCTGCAGAAAATTTCCGCAAAAGCTCACGCGGTGCAGAGGACAAAGTCCATGTTTGCGAATGGCCTCGATATGCTCGGGGCTTGCATAGCCCTTCGACTCGGCCAGATGGTACTCGGGATACTCGGCGTCGTACTCGACCATCATCTCGTCACGCGTCACCTTAGCCATGATGGACGCCGCGGCGATACAGGCGATTTTGGCATCGCCCTTCACCACGTCGCGCTCGTTGGGAACGGCGCCCAAGGGGTTACCGTCCATAAGCACGCAATCGGGCTCGAGCCCCGTATCGGCCACGGCGCCCGCGACGGCAGCGCGGATGGCGCGGGCCATGCCCATCTCATCGATATCCGCGGGAGCGATATGGCAAAAACCGATCGCCGTCGCCACCTCGGCAATCTTCACTGAGAGCAACTCGCGGCGCGCCGGCGTGAGCTTTTTGGAATCGTTGATGCCCCAGACGCGCGGCTCCATAGGAAGGCAGACAGCGCATACCGTCAAAGGACCGGCCACCGATCCGCGACCCACCTCGTCGACACCAACGACCACTCCATCGCCGCCAAGCTCATGCATAAGCTCGTACATGTCATTGACGCGCTCGCGCTCGGCAAGCTCTTTGGCATGGCGTTTGAGGGCGCGTTCGCAAGCCTTGATCACCTGCTGGCGCGGGTCCTCGCGATAATGCTCCACGAGGGCGGGAATCTCCTCAAACGTGGCGCTCGCCAACTCACCGGCAACCTGCGATGCCGAAACCGAGCTCGTCATGTTGGCCATACCAGGCCCTCCTTGCATGCAAATCAGATAAAAAGAAGGGCCACCCGAAGGTGACCCTTGTGTCCAAACGAGTGGACAGACGCTGCGATCTTCTTAGCGCTTCTCGGGGATGCGAGCAGCCTTGCCCACCTTGTCGCGGAGGTAGTACAGCTTGGCGCGACGGACGCGACCATGACGAACGACCTCGAGCTTGGCGATCTTGGGGCTGTGAAGCGGGAAGGTACGCTCAACACCGACACCGAAGGACATCTTGCGGACGGTGAAGGTCTCGCGGGCACCGGCGCCGGCCATGCGGATGACGTCGCCCTGGAAGACCTGGATGCGCTCGCGGTCGCCTTCCTTAATGCGGTAGTGAACCTTGACGTTGTCGGCGACGCGAACCTGAGGAATGTCCTCGCGGATCTGCTGACGCTCGATTGCGCGGATGTAATCCATGTGCAATTCCTTACTCTTCTAGAGGTGCCGTACCACCATGGCCGGCACGTAGTTGAACAAACGTATTCGAGTATACACGCGCGGGTTTCTGCTGCAAGAACAATTTTTTACGCAGACAAAAAGACAAAACCCGCACATGATAACCGCCCGTCTCACAAATGAGACGGGCGGCATGAAGGGGGGCTACACTAGGCGTCTACGCCCAAAACGTTAGGCGGGACGCTTGGCCTCGAGCTTGGCCTGGGCGGCAGCCAAGCGCGCGAGGGGCACGCGGTAGGGCGAGCAGGACACGTAGTCCACGTCGGCCACGTTAAACAGGCCCTTGATGGACTTGGGGTCGCCGCCGTGCTCACCGCACACGCCAAAGTGCATGTCGGGGTTGGTGGCACGGCCCTTCTCGACGGCCATGCGTACCAGCTCGAGTACTGCCGTATCGATGGTCTCGAAGGGGTTGTCCTTCAGAATCTTCTTATGCATGTACAGCGGGATGAACTTAGCCTCGGCGTCGTCACGCGAGAAACCGAAGGTCGTCTGGGTGAGGTCGTTGGTGCCAAAGCAGAAGAAGTCGGCATGGTGGGCGATCTCGTCAGCGACCATGCAGGCGCGCGGCAGCTCGAGCATCGTGCCCACGGGAATATTGAGCTCGACGCCTTCTTCGACGGAAACCTCGGCGATCACTCGCTCGATGACCTCGCGGGTCTGGACATGCTCGGCCGTGATGGAAACGAGCGGAACCATGATCTCGGGGCGCGGATCGACGCCCTCCTTGATTAGGCGGGCAGCGGCCGTGGCGACGGCGCGAACCTGCATGAGCGGCAGATCGCTAAAGACGACGGACAGGCGAACGCCGCGCAGGCCGAGCATCGGGTTGGACTCGACCATGCCGTCGATACGACGCAGGCGGGCGCGCAGGACGGCAAGCTCTTCCTCGCTGGCGCCGGCGGCTTCTTTCTTGGTGATGGCGACCTCGAGGTCGCGAGGATTATCCAGGAACTCATGAAGCGGCGGATCGAGCAGGCGGACGACCACATCGCGACCGGACATGGTCTTGAACATCGCCAGGAAGTCCTCGGTCTGAACCTTGAGCAGGTCGGCCAGGGCCTGCTGCTTCACGGCCTCATCGTCAGACAGGATAAAGCTCTGGATGATGTTCTTACGGTCGCCTAGGAACATGTGCTCGGTGCGGCACAGGCCAATAGCCTCGGCGCCAAACTCGAGTGCGAGCTCGGCATCCTCGGGATTGTCGGCGTTGACGCGCACATGGTTGGCATGGCCACAGGTCTCGTCCAGACGAATCTCATCGGCCCAGGACAGGATAGTGTCCAGATCGCCGGTGAGCTCGGCCGAGACCAGATCAACGGCGCCGTCGACGACGATACCCTGGGTACCGTCGATGGAAATGACATCGCCCTCGCGCAGCACGCGGTCGATGCCCTCGATACGCACGACCTTCTCGGCGGCGTCGATGTGGAAGCGCTCAACGCCGCAGACACAGGGCGTACCCATGCCGCGGGCGATAACGGCGGCATGGCTCGTCTTGCCACCGTGGCTGGTCAGGATGCCCTCGGCGGCGACCATGCCCTTCAGGTCGTCGGGGTTGGTCTCCCAACGAACCAGAATGACCTTGTGACCCTCGGCGGAACGCGCGACAGCGTCGTCGCTCGAGAACACGACCTCGCCCACGGCGGCACCGGGGCTGGCATTAAGACCGCTGGCGAGAGCCTCGTACTTCTTGGAGGCGTCGAACTGCGGGTGAAGGAGCTGGTCGAGTTGCGCGGGATCGATGCGGCTCACGGCCTCTTCGCGGGTGATCAGGCCTTCCTCGACCATTTCGATGGCGATGCGCAGGGCGGCGGTGGCGGTGCGCTTGCCCACGCGGGTCTGGAGCATCCAGAGCTTGCCCTGCTCGATGGTAAACTCGATATCGCACATATCGCGGTAATGATCCTCGAGCGTCAGGAACACGCGCTCGAGCTCCTCACCTGCGGACTCGAGGCCCGGGGTGGTCTTGAGGTCGGCGATGGGCTCGGTGTTGCGGATACCGGCGACGACGTCCTCGCCCTGGGCATTAACCAAAAAGTCACCGTAGAACTCCTTGGTGCCGTCGGCCGGATTACGCGTAAAGGCGACGCCTGTCGCAGAGGTCTCGCCCTTGTTGCCAAAGGCCATGGCCTGCACGTTGACGGCGGTGCCGAGCTCGTCGGAGATGCCGTGCTGTTTGCGATAGATGCAGGCGCGCTCGTTCATCCAGCTGCCAAAGACGGCCTGGATGGCAAGGCGCAGCTGGAGCTCCGGATCGTGTGGGAAGACGGGCTTGCCATCGGAGGCCTCGAGCTCGGGATACAGGGCGGCATCGACGTTCTCGGAGAAGATGCCCTTAAAGGTCTCGACGAGTTCCTGCAGGTCCTCGGCCGAAAGCTCGGAATCGACGCGAACGCCGGCGACCAGGCGGGCCTGGGTCAGGGCGTTCTCGAACAGGTCGGCATCGACACCCATGACGACGTTGGAGAACATCTGGATAAAGCGACGATAGCTATCCCAGGCAAAACGCGGGTTCTGCGTCTGCGCGATGAGGCCCTGGACGGAATCGTCATTGAGGCCCAAGTTGAGGACCGTGTCCATCATACCGGGCATGGAGAACGGAGCGCCCGAACGAACCGACACGAGCAGCGGATCGGAGGCGTCGCCGAGCTTCTTGCCGCAGCGGGCCTCGAGGTCCGCCTCGGCGGCAACGATCTCATCGAGTGCGCCCTCGGGCCACACGTTGCCGGCACCGGAGTACTCGACGCAAGTCTGGCAGGTAATGGTAAAGCCACCGGGAACCGGCAGGCCGATACGGCTCATCTCGGCAAGGTTAGCGCCCTTGCCGCCAAGCACGAAGTTCATGGACTTGTCGCCCTCGGTGACACAGGTGCCCTGGGCGTCGGTTCCAAAACGGTAAACCCTCTTGCAATCGCTCACGATACTTCCCCTTCCATGCGCTTACGCGCACGACCGTGGTAACGAATCGACCCGCCAGATGCGGGCCGTGAGGGAACTATACGGCGGGTTTTGAGCGGGCTTAAGCAGAGGATGCGCGGTTTGGTAAACGTGCTAAAACTGGCGGTAAACGGTAGGTAAAGTTGGTTACCTTATGAAGATACCAACACAATAAAAAAGCAGGTCAGATGCGATGTTTTTGCTAAATCGCTTTATCAAAATGCTACTAATATTAGGCGCGGCGGGTGGCTCGGCGGGCGCGGGCTTCTTGGATTTCCTCCAAGTGGCTGATGATCTCGGAGGCGCTCTCCTCGATGGCCTTGCCGTCGGTACGCACCACAAAGCAGCCTAGGCGCTTCATGAGCGCACGGGCTTCCTCGAGCTCGCTGTGCACGCTCTCGGGCTCGGCATAGGAGCCGGCAACGGCACGAGCGTAGTCATCGCCCAAGCGGCTATCGCGAATTTCGGAAATCACATCGACGGTCGAAATCAGGCCGAACAGGCGCATCGGGTCGACCTCGTAAATCGACTTCGGCGGCTCCATGCCATGGGCCAACGGAACATTGGCAACCTTGTAGCCCTGATAAGCCAGATACATCGACAGCGGCGTCTTGGACGTGCGCGATACGCCCAGCAGCACGATATCGGCACCCGACAAATCGTCGCAACCGCGCCCGTCATCGTGCTCAACGAAATACTCCATGGCCTCGATACGATGGAAATAGCGGTCATCGGTCTTGTGAATCACGCCCGCAACGCCCTTGGGCGGCACACCGATGAGCGACGACAGCACGGCGAGCGTCGGGCCGATCAGGTCGACCGAACGGATATGCAGCATGCCCAGGTAATCGAGCACGCGGGCGCGAAGCGCCGGATCGACAATGGTGTGGAACACGGCAATATCGCGATGATCGGCATCGACGCGCGGACCCACAAACGACTTGACCTGCTCCACGGAGGTCACCTTGGGCAGGCGTAAAACGCGAAAAGCCCCTTCATCAAATTGCCCGGACGCCGCAAGCACCACCTCACAAGCGGTATCACCGAGCGAGTCGGAGATAACGATAACGGTGGGACGAGCGGTGACCGGGCAATCCATGCGGGGCTCCTTTTGCGCTTATGCGCAGGCTGGCTTACTTTTTGCGAGCAAGCTCACCGATGTTTGCGATGCCGGAGAAAACGGCCTCGAAGCGGTTGAGCAGCTTAAGGCGATTATCGCGAAGCTGCTCGTCCTTGTCCATGACCATGACCTCGTCGAAGAAGCGGTCGATGGGGGCGCGCAGGGCAGCGAGGGCGGCAAATGCGACCGGGTAATCCTCGGCAGCGAGGGCGGCGTCGACAGCGGTCTGAGCAGCCTCGGAGGCATCGGCAAGCGCGAGCTCGACCTCGCCCATCAGGGCGCGGTCGTACTCCGCGCCCAGCTCGGGCTTGGAGATGTGCGCGGCGCGGGCATAGGCGGTCGCCAGGTTATCGAACGTCTCGGCGTCGTTCTTGCGGGCCTCGTCGAGGGCGGCGCAGCGGGCGAAGAAGACGGACGGGGCGATGATGTGCACCGCAGAGACGGCGGCAACGGTATCGGCCGGGATCTTTTCGTCGCGGGCCATGCTCACCAGACGGCCGTGGAAGAAGTCGCGAACCTGCTGGGCGACCTCGGCGGCGTCGAACTCAATGCCCTGCTCACTGTAGAGCTCGAGGGCGAAGTCGATGAGCGACGTGGGGTCGATCGGCAGACGGTCGCGCAGAATGTTGATGATGCCGATAGCGGCACGACGCAGCGCGTAGGGGTCGGAGGAGCCGGTCGGGGGCTCGCCGATGGCAAAGATACCGGCGATGGTATCGAGCTTGTCGGCGCAAGCCACGATGCAGCCAGCGGTGCCCTCAGGCAGCTCGTCACCGGCAAAGCGGGGACGATAGTGATCGCGGATAGCATGAGCGACCTCGTCGTTCTCCCCCATCGCGGTCGCGTAATAACCGCCCATCACGCCCTGCTGGCTCGTGAACTCGACAACGGCGTTAGACACCAGGTCGGCCTTGCACAGGTGCGCGGCGCGAGCGGCATCGGCGGCAAGGTGGGCGCCCAGATGAGCCTCGCGGGCGATAGCGAGCGCGAGCTGCTCGATGCGCTCGGACTTGGCGAGCACGCTACCGAGCTTCTCCTGGAAGGCAACCTTGGCCAGACGCTCGCGGAACTCGTCGAGGGAGATCTTCAGGTCCTCCTCGTAGAAGAACTTGGCATCGTCCAGACGGGCACGCACAACGCGCTCGTTGCCGTCGATCACGCGCTCGGCGTTCTCGGGCTTGCTGTTGGAGACGACCACGAACTCACGCGTGAGCTTGCCCTCGCCGTCATAGATCGGGAAGTAGCGCTGGTTGGTGAGCATGGACTCGCAGATAATCTCGTGCGGGACCTTGAGGAACTCCTCATCGAAGGTACCGACGAGCACCGTCGGCCACTCGCAGAGGTTAATGACCTCCTCGAAGACCTTCTTGGGCGTATCGACATGGCAGCCGGGACGGGCAGCCTCGACCTCGGCGATACCGGCGAGGATGGCCTCACGACGACGCTCGGCAGAAAGCACGCCGGCGTCCTCGAGCACTTGCTCGTAGACGGCGGGGCTGGCGACCACATGGTCACCGGGGCCAAGTACGCGATGACCACGCGTGGTGTTGCCACTCGTCACGTCGGCAAACGACACGGGCACAACATCCTCGCCCAGAAGGCAGCAAATCCAACGGACCGGACGAACAAAGGTAGCATGTTCGTGACCCCAGCGCTGGGAGCGGTAGTTGGGCCACTGCAGGCCGGCGATGGTCTTCTCGCACAGAGCGGTCAGAATCGGCGTAGCCGGTGCGGAGGGAATATTCTTCTCGGCGAACACATACTCGCGACCGTCAGTGTCCTCGCGACGGACCAGGTCCTCGGCAGCCACACCGCACTTGCGGGCGAAGCCCTGGGCGGCCTTGGTGGCGTTACCGTCAGCGTCGAAGGCAATGTTGGCCGCGGGGCCACGCTTGACCTCGTGAACCTCGTCGGTCGCGGTGGCGACATCGGCAACGAGTGCAGCCAGGCGGCGCGGGCTCGAGATCACGCGGACCTCGCCGTGGGCCAGACCGGCCTCGTCGAGACCCTTGGCGATCATGGTGCCAAGCTGCTTGACGGCATTGTTCAGCGGTGCAGAGGGCATTTCCTCCGTACCGATCTCAAACAGGAAATCCTTAGCGTCTGCCATGGCTTACGCCACCTCGCCTTCCTGGTCGGCATTCTCGTTGACTCCGGCGACCTCGGCCATGTAGGCCTCGCAGCACGCCTTGGCGACGGCGCGGACGCGCAGGATGTAGTTGGCACGCTCGACTGCGGACAGAGCGCCGCGGGCATCGAGCAGGTTGAAAGCGTGGCTGCACTTCATGACGCAGTCATATGCCGGCAGCGGCAGCTTGCGCTCTAGACAGGAATGGCACTCGGCCTCGTAGTCGTCAAACTTCTGACGCATCATCTCGACGTTGGCGACCTCAAAGTTGTAGGCACTGAACTCGCGCTCGTTCTCGAGGAACACGTCGCCATAGGTCATGGGCGTGCCGTCGGGCAGGTAGCTCCACACCAGGTCGTAGACCGAGTTGACGCCCTGGGCGTACATGGCGATGCGTTCCAGGCCATAGGTGATCTCGACAGGAACGGGGTCGACCTCGATACCGCCCACCTGCTGGAAGTACGTAAACTGCGTGACTTCCATGCCGTTGAGCCAGACCTCCCAGCCAAGGCCCCAGGCGCCGAGCGTCGGGCTCTCCCAGTCGTCCTCGACAAAGCGGACGTCATGGTCGTTGGGGTCCAGACCGATAGCGGCAAGAGACCCCAGGTAAAGCTCCTGGGCGTTGACCGGAGAGGGCTTGATGAGCACCTGGAACTGATAGTAGTGCTGCATGCGGTTGGGGTTCTCGCCGTAGCGGCCGTCGGCGGGACGGCGGCAAGGCTGCGCATAGCAGGTGCGCCACTCGGCGGGACCGAGCGAGCGCAGCGTGGTCGCGGTATGGAAGGTACCGGCACCGACCTCGGAGTCATAGGGCTGCATAATGACGCAGCCCTGCTCGCCCCAGTACTGCTGGAGGCGCAGGATGATGTCTTGGAAGGAAAGCGATGAAGCGTTCATGCCTCTAATATCCCCTCGTCGAAACGATTACACGGTTAGGTACTGTACTATAGCGGTTTTTAGTCGATAGCGCCGATGCGGTTGAGCGGCCAGTAGCGCACGAGTGCCACGGCGATCAAATCAGAGCGATCGACGGGACCAAAGTAGCGTGAGTCGGCAGAGTTTTCGCGGTTGTCGCCCATCACCCACACGCACCCGTCGGGAACGGTGTAGGGATAGCTTACCTGAGCACCGGGCGCTTGGACCGAAAGTGGCCAGCTCATGCCCGTCGTATAGTCCTCGTCGAGCGCTTGGCCGTCAACGACCACCTTGCCATCCTGCAGGTCGACCGTCTGGCCGGCCGTGGCAATAACACGCTTGACAAGAACATCATGCTCGGAGGTGCCATCGGGGTTGTGAAACACCACGATATCGCCCTGCTTGACGGGCTGACCGAGCTCGAGGCTCACCTTTTGCGCCAGGATCTGGTCGCCAATCTCGATCGTGTCCTCCATAGAACCGGTGGGCACCACAAAGGGCTCGACCACAAAGGTACGGATCAGGAACGTGGCCACGAGCGCGATCGCGATGACCGCGATCCACTCAAAAGCGCCCCTCAACGCGGAATGTTGCGTAGGAACCATACTCACTCCTCGCTCTGCGAATACGAAGCGTCAAGAATCTCCTGCGCGTAAGCGCGCTCCTCGGGCGTGAGCCGCGCTGTCTCGATCAGATCGGGACGCCAGCAGCAGGTGCGCTCGATGGCGTTCTTGCGACGCCAGGCATCGACCTTGGCGTGATCGCCGCTCACAAGCACCGGCGGCACGCCCTCGCCGTTGAACTCGGCGGGGCGGGTGTACTGCGCGTACTCGAGCAGCCCTCCGTCCTCGGCGGTCGAGAATGACTCGTCGACGTTGCTCATTTCGTCACCAAGGGCGCCGGGAATCAGGCGTACGACGGCATCGGCAACGACCATAGCGGGAAGCTCGCCGCCCGTGAGCACGTAGTCGCCGATCGACAGACGCTCATCGGCATACGCATACGCGCGCTCGTCGACGCCCTCGTAGCGACTGCACACAAACAGCAGGCGCTCACTTTTGAGCAGGCGCTCGGCCACATGCTGCGTAAAAGGCTCGCCACAGGGGGTAAAGAACACCACAGTGGGCTTGGGACCCTCTGCGCTAATGGCCTCGATGGCCTCTGCGATAGGCTCGACCTTCATGAGCATGCCCTGCCCGCCGCCGTACGGCTCGTCATCGACGGTACGATGGCGGTCGTGCGTCCAGTCGCGCAGGTTATACGCCTTAAAATCAAAAAGGCCGGCCTTGCGGGCGCGGCCCAAAATCGACGTGGACATGACGGGCTCAAACATCTCGGGAAAGACCGAAAGGGTCTCGATCAGCATGTTGTCCTCCCTAATTGTCCATATCGATCAGGCCGTCCATAGCGTGGACGGAAATTGTTCCTGTGTCGGGAAGATCGAGCACGACCCGCTCGATCACGGGAATCAGTACCTCGCCGTACCGATCACCCTCGACAACCCAAACATCGTTAGCGGGCGTCGACATGATCTCGACGATCGTACCGAGCGAACCGAAGCGCTCGTCGACCACCTCGCGACCCATCAGGTCGGTATAGGCAGCGTCGAGCGAATCGAGCTCAAAGTCGTCACGATTTGCTAGCACGTAGCATCCCGTGATGCCCTCGGCGGCCGTCAAGTCGTCAATGCCCTCAAACGAGACCAGATCGCCATCGCCCGTATCGGTGACGGACACGACCGTGCAAAAGCGGTCGCGCTTGAGCGCCGGCGGCGTCAGGGCGACGCGCATACCAGGCTCTAATACAGAAGGAAGCCCCCGCAGCGGCTGCGCGAGGACCTCCCCCTTCCTTCCGTGCGGCTTGACCACACGGGCGATGTTTTTGTACTGGGACCTCAAGGTCCTAGCCCAGAACCTCTACCTCGACAGCAGTGTCGAGGCGAGCGGCCAGTGCACGGGCGAGCGTGCGAATGGCCTTGATGGTACGGCCACGACGGCCGATGACCTTAGCGACGTCATCCTCGGCGACCGAAACCTCAATCGTAGAGGCGTCGTCACCATCGATGACCTCAAGGCTCACGGAATCCGGGTCGTCGACGATCTGAACAACGAGATATTCGACGAGATCGGCGATGCGATCTGAGAGCATTGCCTCACCCTCGAGCTGTGCAGCGTCAACCTCAGGCACGATTTACTCCTCGGCGCCCTCAGCGGCCTCAGCGGCAGCCTTAGCGGCCTCGGCCTCTTTGGCGAGCTGCTTCTTGGACTTCTTGACGACGGTCTCGGTCTTCTCGCCCTCGTTGGCGGCCTTGACCAGAGCGGCGACGGCGTCGGTGAGCTGAGCGCCCTTGGACTGCCAGTCGGCGATCTTCTCGAGGTCGAGGTTGATGGTCTTGGGGGCGGTCATCGGGTTGTAGCGGCCAACCTCCTCGATGATACGACCGTCACGCGGGGCGCGGGAATCGGCGACGACGACACGGTAGTACGGACGCTTCTTAGCGCCGTGACGAGCAAGGCGAATCTTGACTGCCAAAGGAAACTCCTCCAACCAAGCAGCTTTAGGCTGCAACTACAAACAAACAGTTGAACATAATACGCCATCGACGCGGGCAGGTGAAGTCCGTGAGACCAACTTCTTCGGTGTAGTCGAGGGCAAATCCATATCTTAGACAAGAATTCGGGATTTGCAAGCACATACACGCACCCCACATGAGCTGCGCGGTATACTCATGACATGGAAAGACGCGAACATACATACGGTTATGAGGATGCCATGGGCGTCACGCCGCCTCCCTGGACGGGTCCGGCGGTGGGCCTGATGGACCTCGATGCGTTTTTTGCGAGCGTGGAAATGCTCGATCATCCCGAATGGCGCGGAAAGCCGCTCATCGTGGGCGGAGACGCCGATTCGCGTGGCGTCGTGTCCACGTGTTCGTATGAGGCGCGTCGCTTTGGCGTGCACTCTGCCATGCCCTCGGCCGAGGCGCGGCGCTTGTGCCCGCAAGCCATTTGGACACACGGGCACTTTGACCGCTACCGCGAGGTGAGCGCGCAGGTCATGGCGATTCTCGCCGACGAGACCCCGCGTGTTGAGCGCGTATCCATCGACGAAGCCTTTATCGATATCACACCGGGTCGCTTTGCGCCCGAAGACCCGCTGCTGGTTGCGCGGCGTATAAGCGACCGCGTGGCAGGGCTGGGAGTGACCTGCTCCATTGGCGTGGGCTGCAACAAGACGGTCGCAAAGATCGCAAGCGAGCGGGATAAGCCGTTTGGGCTGACCATCGTGCGCCCCGGAACCGAGCAGCGCTTTTTGGCCGCGCTGCCGGTATCTGCCATGAGCGGCATCGGGCGCTCGGCCGAGGAGCGACTGCGCCGCATGCGCATCTACACCCTCGGCGAGCTATCACGTGCACCGGAATCCACCTTGGCCTCTATTTTTGGCGTCAACGGCGAACGCATGCGCCAGCGTACGCTGGGACTCGAAATCTCCGAAGTCACGAGCCTCGATGAAGAGCGCGAGGTCAAGTCGGTCAGCAATGAACGCACCTTTGCTAAAGATTTAACTGAGCGTGGGGATATTGAGGCGGCGATTGCGCTGTTGGGAGAGTCAGTGGGACGCCGCCTGCGCCGTCAGGGGCTGACGGGTGCCACGGTAACGCTCAAGCTTAAGTATTCGTATGGCAGCGGGCGTACGGCACAGCGCCGGCTGCCTCATCCGACCGACGATGAGAACATCTTCGTGGCGGTTGCACTCGAACTGCTCGACAACATCTGGCAGGATGGTATGCATGTTCGCTTAGCGGGCATCGGCATGAGCGACTTCGACCACCAAGGCGGCATCCAGACTGACCTGTTCTGCGAGATCGATGACCGCGGAGCCCAATCCAGCGACCGCCGCGACCTCTCCGTCGCCATCGACGCCGTCCGAGACAAATTCGGCGACACCGCCCTTTCCTTCGGCCGCCAATCCCGCTTCAACGATTAACCGCCTTTGGGCAAAAAGAAAGCCGGGCAGGTGCGGAAAACCGCACCTGCCCGGCGATATGCGTGAGGGTAGCTAAACCCCGTCTCAAATGAGCTACTAGAGGAGGTTGAGGGGGAGCTGGGGGGCGTCTCCCCAGAGTTTCTCGAGGCGGTAGAAGTCGCGGGCTTCGGGAGTGAAGACGTGGACGACAACCGAACCATAGTCCATGAGCATCCAGGTCTTCTGCTCGCGACCCTCGATGGAGAACGGGTGCTCGCCGCAAGCCTCGACGACCTTCTCCTCGATCTCGTCGACGATAGAATCGACCTGGCGGTTATTGGTACCGGTGGCAAGCACAAAGTAGTCGCATACGTCGGAAAGCTCGGTCAGGTCGAGCACCTGAACGTCCTCGCCCTTCTTGTCGTAGGCGGCCTGCGCGGCGGCGCGGGCGACATCCTCGGCGGCGACACCGCTCGCGGACAGCGAGGCGGCAGTGCGGTCGGACGTGGCGGCGAAGCTCTTGTGCTCCACATGTTCAAGAATCTGCTCGTCGGTCATGGTCTCGTCGGCCATGGAATACCTCTTTCTAGACAGCCCGAGCTAGCGCAGCTGGGCGTAATGGTTGTAAATCGTAATAGCCGTGGGATAAAGATAGCGCCCGGACTGGATCACATAGACCAGACCCTGCGCAAAACAGGAGAAGAACAACTCATCGAGCGTCGACTCCCCAACCATCTTGCGCAGCGCATGGGCATAATCGCCGTGGCGGTTGGGTTCGATGGCATCAGCCACAAAGACCACCATATCGAGCGGCGTCATGTCGCAAGCGCCCACGGTGTGACGGTCGACAGCCTGAAAGACCGCCGGCGACAGCTCGGGAAAAAGCTGCGGAAGCTCATAGGCGGCAACAGGGCCATGCAAAAGCGGCGTCGCGGCGGAAGGAGAGCCGGCAATCTTAATGCCGTAATGCAGAGCGCGCGTGACCAGCTCGTCGTCGGAGAGCACTTTGTCCCAGTCATGGATCAGGCCGGCGGCAGCGGCATCAAAGCGGTCAACGCCGTAGACCTCGGCCAGATGAAGTGCGGTCTCGGCAACACCCAGCGAATGCACATAGCGCTTGCGCTTATCCTTCATGCGAACATCGAGCAGCTCTTGAATGCGCTTGAGCAGCGCGCGCTCATCGCCCTCAAACTGATCCTCTACCGACAACGTAGACCCCCATCACTCAAAATCTTCTTGGCCCAAATCGGCATATAGCCTGCGTTTGCGAATGTAGCCGAGCACGGACTCGCTCGTAAGATAGCGCACGCTCATGCCGCGGGCAACTCGCTTACGAATGTTCGTCGAGCTGATCGCCAGCGCCGGAATCTGAATATAGCGCACGTCGAACGGCAGCCCCGACTCTTTGATTCGGGCACGCGCCGTATCGATATCAAAACCCGGTCGCGTCGCCGCAATAAAGGTAGCAAGCTCAGCGATTCGTTCGGCATCATGCCAGGTCACGATATCGATAATCGCGTCGGCGCCCGTAATAAAGTAGAGCTTTACCTGCGGCGGATAAAAGTCGCGAAGGGCATGAAGCGTATCGGCCGTGTAGGTTACGCCCGGACGGTCGATCTCGAACCGACTCGCCAAAAAGGCCGGGTTCGCGGCGGTGGCGAGGACCGTCATGGCATAACGGTCCTCGGCAGGCGTCACCGGCTTGTCAAGCTTAAAGGCGGGAGAGCCCGCCGGCATAAAGAGCACAGCGTCCAAGTCGAGAGACTCACGCGCCTGCTCGGCGGTCACCAGGTGCCCGTAATGGATGGGATCAAAGGTGCCACCCATAATGCCGAGCCTAAACTCCTGCCCGTCCTCTAGAGGAAGCTCGGGCAGACCGATTCCACCGCGCAGCGACATGGCTTACTCGCCCTCCGAGGTCTCGGCATCGTCCGCGGCATCCACCGCATCGACAACCTCGACGCCCTCATCCGCAGCATCGGTCACGTCAATGGCCTCAACGGCAACGTCCTCGCCAGCATCCTCGAGCTCCTCGTACTCCGAGAAGTCCTCAGCGCCCTCAAAGTCAAAGGCACGCTGGCAAATGCGGACCTCGTCGCCCGCACGGCAACCGGCCTTCTCGAGCGCGTCGTCAACACCCATACGCGCAAACTTATGTTGCAGGTAAATGACGGCTTCCTCATTTTCCCAGTCGGTCTGAATGACCATGCGCTCGATGGCACGACCGACCACGCGGAAGGCACCGGGCTCTTCCTGGACAATGCGGAAACGCTTCTCACGCTGCAGGCGACGGCGCTCCCACTCATCGTCGCGCAGAACGACCGGCTCATCGGAGACCGACAGCTCGGCGCGCAGCTTAGCCACCTGCTCGCCCACGGCAAGCATCAGCGTGTTGAGGCCGGCGCCCGTAACAGCAGACACGGCAAAGAACATATGTCCATCGTCGAGCGCTGCGCGCTTGAGGTCGGCAATCTTGTCGGCCGTGCCCGGCGCGTCGCACTTGTTGGCAACGACGATCTGCGGACGCTCCGAAAGCTCGGCGCCATACTGCTCGAGCTCGCGGTTGATGATGCGATAGTCCTCAACCGGATCGCGATCCTCAAAACCGCCCGTCATGTCGACGACATGCATGATGAGTGCCGTGCGCTCGATGTGGCGCAGGAACTGGTGACCCAGGCCCTTGCCCTCGCTCGCGCCCTCGATAAGACCGGGGACGTCGGCAACGACGTAAGAATATTCGCCGGCACGCACCATGCCGAGGTTCGGCACGAGCGTGGTAAACGGGTAGTCGGCAATCTTAGGACGGGCGGCACTCATGCGCGCGATGAGCGATGACTTACCCACCGAGGGGAAACCCACGAGCGCGGCATCGGCCATGAGCTTCATCTCGAGCTCGATCCAGTGCTCCTCGGCCGGCTCGCCCAGCTGGGCGAACGCGGGCGCACGGCGCACCGATGTCACAAAGTGGGTATTGCCCAGACCGCCGGCGCCACCGGGCGCCACGACAACGCGCTCGCCATCGTGCACCAGATCGGCAATCTCGAACATCGGGGTCTGCGTCTCGGGGTCGAGCTCGCGCACCACGGTACCCATAGGGACCTTGAGAATCAAGTCCTCGCCGCTCTTGCCGTTGCGGCGGGCACCCTGCCCGTGCGTGCCGCGCTCGGCGCGGAAGTGATGCTTAAAGCGGTAATCGATCAGCGAAGACAGCTGAGCATCGGCCTGGATGACGACATTGCCGCCACGACCGCCGTCGCCGCCATCGGGGCCGCCCTTGGGGACAAATGCCTCGCGCCTAAATGACATGCATCCGGCTCCGCCGTCGCCGCCGCACACGTTAATGCGGCTGATATCGGTGAACTGTGACAACAGAATCGCCTCCTACAAAAAAGAGGGAGACCCTTGAATCCTAAAACTCAAGTGCCTCCCACATATGTGCTCTATGAAGGGTGAATTACGCGTTCGCGAGCGGGCGTACGCTGACCCTGTGCTTGATACCCTTGTGGAACTCAACGGTACCGTCGACCAGCGCGAACAGCGTGTCGTCCTTGCCACGGCCAACGTTCTCACCCGGGTGGATGTGCGTGCCGTGCTGACGGACGAGAATCGTGCCCGTGGTTACCGTCTGGCCGGCGAAGCGCTTCGTGCCAAGGCGCTGACCGCGGGAGTCACGGCCATTACGGGAGGAACCGAGTCCTTTTTTGTGTGCCATTGTGTATACCTACTCTTTCGTTACGAGTGTAATCTACTCGGCGACGGGAGCCTCGGCAACAGCCTCGGCCTCTGCCTTGACAGCCTTCTTGGCGCGGGAGGTAGCCTGAACCTTCACGATCTTCAGCTTGGTAAGCTGCTGACGGTGACCCTTCAGACGACGATAACGCTTACGCTTGTGGAACTTGAAAACCAGCTGCTTCTCGCCCTTGAACTGCTCAACGATCTGAGCGGTAACCTTGGCCTTGGCCAGCTTGTCGGGATCGGTGACGATCTTCTTACCATCGTTGAGGAAGATAACCGGCAGGGTGATCTTATCGCCCTCATTGCCCTCGATCTTCTCGACGGTGATGACATCGTCGGTGGCGACCTTGTACTGCTTGCCGCCCGTGTTAACGATTGCGTACATGTTTACTTGCCCTTCATGCATCAGTTAGTGCAACAGCCGAATATAGTAGCAGGCGAAAATACCCCCGTCAACGAGTATGTGGAGCAAATCCACAAGTTCGCACAGGTATGGGGCTGACGAGTCGGCCCTCGTCGTCCTCGCATGCTTGATTCTGACGCTCGACATCGTAGGAGCAGATGGTCACGAGGTCTTGCATACCGGTGGAAACAATAGGTGCATCCACGCCCGGGGTCAAGCCCTGCAACAAAACATCAGCAGCAGAAAGCAAAATTTCCGGACGCATGGAGCCCTCGTTGTCGGCATGGGTGTCGAGCATGAGCACCAAATGGTCCAGGCGCTCCCCCGCCGTGAGCTCATAGCCCACGAGCGTGTGATCCAAATCCAAGCGTTTGCTCTTTTTGCCGCGCGCGTAGTCGATGCCATGGCCCGCGCGCAGCGTGTCGATCGCACGACGCACCTCGTCGGCGCTTACGGGCGCCTCGGGATCCAAGTGCAGGTCGATGCGATACGACAGGCGCGTGAGCTGCGCCGTCAACGCCGGCGTGCGCACGTCGATGTACGCCGCCTCGATGGGCGCCAAATCGGCCGGAGACGCCGCAGCCAGGCGCCCAAACGCCTCGTCGAGCGCCACGAACTCGGTCATAAACAGGTCATACCACTCGCAGGTCGACGACGTACCAACCGGTAGCGCCGAAGAGAAGCCCACGCGCATGTGCGGAGAGAAGCCCTGCGTGACGGCATAGGGAAGTCCCGCACGGCGCACGATGCGCTCAATGGTATGGATTACTTCGAGATGGCCCAGGTACTTAAGGCGATCGCGCTTGCCATAGCGAACACGAAGCCTAAAGAGCGAGGGGTTGTCGGTCAGGCGCTCACTCATGCGCGATCACCCATCAATACATTCTTGGCGTGGAGCGTGGGGCAGATCCCGCAGCCGGTACACGACGTGCGGGTGCAGTCGGGAGTCGTGACGCCCTCGAGCGAGCGACGGTACTCGCGCTCGAGGAAGCCGCGCGTACAGCCGGGGCTCACATGCTCCCACGGCAGGTGCCAGTCCAACTCGTAGGGCAGGTGCACGAGCTCATTGAGGTCGATGCCGTTTTTGGCAGCAGCCTCCTTCCAGTTATCGAGCGAGAAATGCTCTACCCAGGCGTCAAAGCGAGAGCCCGAGCGCCAGGCATCGATGATGACGGGCGTCATGTCACGACCGGCGCGGGACAGCGCGGCCTCGATGAGCGAGGTCTCGGCATCGTGGTAATGCACGCGGACGGCACGGTTGCGAACGCTCGTGACAAGCAGCTTCTGGCGACGCTTGACGTCGTCGTAGTCGAGCTGCGGGCACCACTGGAACGGCGTGGCAGCCTTGGGGATAAAGACCGAAACCGAGATGGACACCGAAATCGAGCCGCGACGAGCCTTGGGCACCACGGAACGACCGAGCTCCAGTACGTGATCGGCCAGATTGGCGATGGCCACGATGTCCTCGTCGCGCTCGCCGGGAAGGCCCATCATAAAGTAGAGCTTCATGCGGTTCCAGCCGGCCTCGAAGGCCGCCTTGGCCGCACGGTCCAGGTCCTCCTCGGTCACGTTCTTGTTAATGATGTCGCGCATGCGCTGGCTGCCGGCCTCGGGCGCGAACGTCAGGCCGCCCTTCTTTTCGCCGGCGACCGACTCGGCCATATCCACGCCAAACGAATCCAGGCGCTGCGACGGAATAGACACGCGAATACCCGTATCCTCCAGGCGACGGTTGAGTCTGCCGAGTACGTCGCGAATGCAGGAGTGGTCGGTCGTGGAGAGCGAGGTCAGCGACACCTCGTCATAGCCGGTCTTTTCCAGACCCTGAATCACCGACGAGACGATCTGGTCTGCCGAGCGCTCGCGCACCGGGCGATACGTCATGCCGGCCTGGCAAAAACGACAGCCGCGGGCGCAGCCGCGCAGGATCTCGATAGACAGGCGGTCGTGGACCAGCTGCGCATAGGGCACGCACGACTGCGACAACGGATTCGTGGCGCCGAAATCCTCGACAACGCGCTTGTAGACCACAGTCGGCGCATCCTTACCCTCACGCGGCACGGTGTAGCCATGCGGCGAGCAGGGCTCGTCGTGACGAACCTCATAGAGCGACGGCACGTAGTTGCCGGCAATGGATGCAAGCTGCTCGACAATCTGCGCGCGCGGGACTCCTTCGTCACGCAGGCGGCGATGCAGCTGGCAGGTCTCGAGCAGCGATTCCTCGCCCTCGCCGATGAGGATGGCATCGAAGAAGGCCGCGTACGGCTCGGGGTTGTACACCGAGGGGCCGCCGGCGATGATGATGGGGTCGTCTTCGCCACGGTCGGCCGCTAACAGCGGAATGCCAGCGAGGTCGAGTGCCTCGAGGAAGTTCGTCACCGCCATCTCGTGCGGCACATGCAGACCGACGATATCAAACGAAGCGACCGGCGCTGCACCCTCGAGCGAGAGCAGCGGGATGCCCGCCTCGCGCATGGCGTCACCCATATCTGGCCACGGCACATAGCCACGCTCGCAGGAGATGCCCTCGGCCTGGTTAAGGATGTTGTAGAGGATGGCGATACCCTGGTTGGGCAGACCAACCTCGTACACATCCGGGTAGATCAGGCAGCAACGGTAATCGGCATCAGCCTTGGAAAGCGTGCCCCACTCGTGATCGATATAGCGACTCGGCTTCTCGACCTTGGCGAGCAGCGGCTCAATTAAATGAAAACAGTCTTGGTATGCAACGCGCAACGGAAAACCCCTAAGCTGCGAGATCGGATGCGTCCTGGTAGGACGCCATAGGACGGGTAGCGCCCGCGACGGTGGTCACCAGATCGCGAACACGGGAGAACGTGGCAGTGACCACCTCGTTGGCACGACTGTAGTCGACATCGCGCTCGTAGAGCGAAACAAGCGCACGGCCCATGCCATAGGTGCCCGCGGCAGCAGTGAGCGCCTTGACGGCAAACCCAATATGCGGCGTCTGCTTGACGAGCGCGCGGGTGACCGCGCGGATCACAAGACCGCCGGCAAGCATGCCCGCGACCTCGTAGCCGCGCTCAGGCTTAATGCCGCGTCCAAAGACGGCAGCGAGCTCAAAGAGCATGCCCACTTGCGCCAGCGCCATAACGGGATAATCGGCGCCCGGCAAAAACACCAGCGCACCGGTCGCCATATTGGTAAGCGCGCACGAGGTGATGATACGATTGGCCGCCGCGATGCGCATGAAGACAAAGTTCGCCGCAAAAGCCGTTTCCTTGTCGGTGCGATCGAGAATCCAGCGGGCAAGCGTCTCGAGCAGATACGTCTTATCGGTTGCCGCCACCACGCCGAGCATGGGCGTGGACTCCTCGATAAACGGCACCTCCACAGCAGACTCGGCAAGCACGCACACGGGCGCGCCGGCAATCACGAGCTCCTGCACGGCACTCTCCAAGCGGTCGGAACCACACGAGAGCACCAGCACTACATCGGTATCGGTCTTTGGAGCAATTCGCTCCTCCCCCAGACGCTCGACGCGCACAATGCCCGAGGTCATCTGCGGCACAAAGGCGTCACGCACTGTCTCGGCCAGAAAGCGCGAGGCGGACGAATCCAGATAGACCGAGACACGCACCGGCGTATCGGAATCCTTCTTAACGGACGCGCCCATCTTAAAAGCGCGGGTCAGCTTATCTACGGGAATTTTCATAGCAAACCCCTCCAGCGGTTATGCGGCGCCCGAACGATGCCGCCATATGGATTGTACGATACCCACCGTCAGCAGCTGAATCATCATCGAGGACGAACCGAAGCTAATAAACGGTAGCGGAATACCGGTAATCGGCATCATGCCGATGCACATGCCGATGTTTTCGAAGGTCTGGAACGCCCACATGCCGACGATACCTACGCATGATAAGCGTAGGAACAGAGACTCGCACTTAAAGGCAACGCGGATCGTCGAGAAGATGAGCAGTACGTACAAGCACAGCAGCAAAAAGGAGCCGCAGAAGCCAAAGGTCTCGGACAAAAAGGCGAAGACGAAGTCGGTATGGAACTCGGGTAGGAAGCCGCCGGCCGACTGCGTCGCATGCCCCAGGCCCTTACCAAAGAAACCGCCCGATCCAACGGCGATAAGCGACTGCTGAAGGTTGTAGGCATCGTCCGAATCGGCATTATCGGGGTCGATAAAGACCGTCAGACGGTTCATCTGATACTGCTTGATGAGCACATCGTGGCCGAGCAACGAATCAAAGACCGAATCGAGCGCCAGGACGAGAGCCACCAGGCCCACGAGCAGTGCCAGGGTCGACAGCACCCATTCGCGGCGTGCACCGCTCATACAAATGACGATGGCGCCCGAAACTAGCACGACCAGGCCCGAGCCCAGGTCGCCCATGGCAACGACGGCCAAAAACGGAATGGACAGCATGCCGCAAAGCTTGACGTAGTCGCGAACGGTATCGATGCGGCCGTTATACTGCGAGCCAAGCGTAGCAATAAAGAAGATGGTGATGAGCTTGGCAAGCTCAACCGGCTGGAATGTCAAGCCGATACCGGGAATCTTGATCCAGCCCGTCATGCCCAGACCGCCCGTATAGGACAGACCCGGAATCTTGGGCGAGAGGATCACGATCAGGTCGATGACGAGCAACGCCGTCGAGAAATTGGAAATACCGCGCAGGTCGGAGCGCCAGACCAGCACCGCCAGCACCGTGCCGATGCCAATTCCCAGCAAATGGCGCGAGAACGAAGCATCGGCCTTAAACTGCGAAGCCGACCAGATAATGATGGCACCGTAGGCGACGAGCGCCACAGTAGCCACGAGCACACCGATATGCACCTTTTGGCGAAACGTGCCGCGCGAGGCCGAAAGTTGCTTGTTGACGCGGTCCAGGCTGCTGCGAGAGCCAGTCTTGGTTGAACGGAACAGATCCGCCGGAGAAAAATCCATCGCAACCTCCTATCGAACCGAAGAATCGCCCGAGGCCGAAGAGGTATCGGGCTCGTCATAAATCACGCCGAGCACGTCGCGCACGACATGCATCGCGGTATCTGAGCCGCCGCCGCCCTGCTCCAGGACAGTAGCGATGACATACTTGGGATCATCGGCCGGTGCATAGGCGCAGAACCACGCGTATTCGTCCTCGCCGCTTTTCTCGCCCGTGCCTGACTTGCCGTATACCTGCGGCGTCAGGGTGCCAAAGTGAGCCGCCAGGGACGTCGATGCCGTGTAAATCACGTCGTGCATGCCGTTGCGAACAAGAGCCAAATCCGAATCGCTGTTGATCTTGGCCTCCAGACGCTTCTTCTTGCCCTTGCCGTTGTACTTATAGGCATCGCCGTCGCCATCGCGCGACACGGCAGACAAAAACACGTGAGGCACGTACTGTTTGCCGCCATTGGCAAGACCCATATAGGCGCACGCCATCTGCAGGGGCGTCACCAGGATGTCGCCCTGGCCGATGGCAATGTTGGTCATATCGCCGGCATTCCACTTGCGGTCCTCGGCAGAGGCGTCGGTGAAGTACGACTCTTTCCACTCGGCATCGGGAATACGGCCCGCGCCCTCACTCGGCAAATCGATACCGCAGGTCTTGCCTAGGCCCCAGCGACGAAAGACCTCCTGCAGGCCCTCGGAATGTTTCTCGTCATAAAAGAACGCCTTGCCCATGTCGTAGAAGACGGGGTCGCACGAGTTGGCGATACCCGACTGCAGCGTCATGGTGCCGTGGCCGGAATGCAGCCAGCAGTACTTGCCCCACGACTTGCCCAGACCCGTCCAATAGCCCGTGCAGTTGGTCGTCTGCCCCGACATGTAGGTTCCAAACTCAAGACCGGCCAGTGCCGAGAGCGGCTTGATGGTCGAAGCCGACATGTACTGTCCGCTAATGGCGCGGTTGAGCAGCGGGTGCGAACCCTTGTCATCATTGAGCTCGGTCCACACGTCATTTGAGACGCCGCCGATAAAGACGGACGGATCGAACTTGGGCTCGCTCGCCATGCCCAGGATCTCGCCATTGTTGGGATCGAGACACACCACGGCGCCGTTGCCGGCATTGCTGTAGCCAGTGGTCTTGGCAAGCTCGATAGCGCTCGCCAGTGCCGTCTCGCAGGCCTGTTGGATCTTAAGGTCGAGCGTGAGCTTAATGTCGGAGCCGGCCTTCGCGGGCACGGCGCCGGCCTGACCGGTCACATTGCCCGAGGCATCGACCTTGACGGTCTGCTCGCCACGAATGCCCTGCAGCAGGTTTTCGTAGTAGCTCTCAACACCCGCCTGGCCCACGATATCGCCCGACTGGTACGTAATCCGGCCAGCAGAAGCATCATCATCGCCAGAGGTTTTCTTATTCTGGGCCTCGAGCTGCTCGGAGGTAATGGTGCCGGTATAGCCCAAGATATGGCATGCCGTCTCGCCATATGGATACTGGCGCTCGGTACGCTCGGCAATCTTGACGCCCGGGAACTCGCCGGCATGCTCCTGAATATAGGCAACCGTGGAGCGACGGACGTCCGTCGCGATGGTATGCAGGCTCTGAGCGCCCTCTGTATTGTCCTGAATATTGCGAAGGACCGCCACGTAAGGCATTCCAAGCACGTTGGCAAGATGGCGAACCAGAACCTCATCCTCCGCAAGGTCGCGGTAGGCCACGACAGCAAGTGAGGGACGGTTCTGGACAAGCGCCACGCCATTGCGGTCAAGGATGCGACCGCGCACAGCGGGTGTGGTAACGGTGCGAGTCTGATTACTATTGGCCTGCTTCTCGTAATAGTCCGACGAGACCATCTGCATGCCCCACAGCTTGACGGCAAGCGCCGCAAACATCGCGCCCACACCCGTGGTGAGGATGGAAAAGCGGCCCTTAAAGGCGGTCGCCGCGGTATTGCCCTCGCCCTCGGTGGCGCGCGGGGCCGTTCCATGCTGCGTATCGTAGGTAAAACGGGAATCGCCACGACGCATGATGACCAGCGCGACCACGATGGCCACAACCAGCACGATACCGGCGATAATAACCGTCAACTGGGAAGACATCTACGGGCCTCCCCTATTTGAGCTTGCGGGTCTTGGGCTTAAAGCGCATACCCGTCTGGCGTCCGCCACGCGCGGAGAATCCATAGCCGGACTGCGGCACGACGCCGGACATCAAAAACGGAATGGCAACCAGGCCCGTCAGGATCGAAGACGGCAACGCATGGCCGAAGATCGCCACGACAAAGCTCGTCTCCAAACCCATAAACAGCAAGATGATGCTGTAGATCACATTAATGACGAGCGCGAAGGCGCCCACAGTGACGCCGCGCGCACTCGGGGTACCGCCCGTCTGACCGACGGCGCTGTGCACCAGGGCAAAAGAACCCACGGTCAGCAGGAGCGACATAACGCCCACCGGCACGGCAGCGGACAGGTCATAAAACAAGCCACTGCAAAAACCGCACACGACGGCACGGGTCGGGTCGCCCGAGAACACGCTTAGGCACACCAGGATAATCATGAAGTTGACGCGACCGCCCGCAATGGAGATCTGCGGTGCCAGGCCTGCCTGCAGCAGCACGCACACGATGGCGGCGATCACAAACGTGCGGGAGCTCATCCCCTGCTCGTGTAGATCCATGGACATGCCCCCTATTCGCTCGAGCCGGAATCGGTCGTCTCGGACGTGTCGGAACTGTCATCCGAGCTCTCGTCCTTCGTCTTGGTCGCAGCGTCGCGCGACGTTCCCTGCGGCGTGCTGTTGGCCGTGCTCACGTCCTCATCCGAGGCCGACTGTTCGTCGGTCAGCGAGGTGATGACCAGTACTTCCTCGTTGTTCTCGGCCGTGGTCTGGGCGCGCACCACAATGGTGTAGTACACGTCGTTTGCCGATTTCTCGACCGACGAGACGGTGCCGAGCGGAAGACCCTTGGGGAACACACCGCCAATGCCCGAGGTCACGATGATGTCGCCAACCTTAACGTCGGAGTCGACGCTCACGTACTCAAGACGCAGCGTGCCGTCAGCCTGCCCCTGCAGCATACCCTGGGCGCGCGTGTCCTGCACCATAGCGGATACACCGGAGTTCTCGTCGCCAATCAGGCGCACGGTCGACGTCTTGGCCGAAACCTCGATGATCTGGCCGATAACACCGGCCGAACTCGTCACAGGCATGTTGATGGTAAGGCCGTCGGCAGAACCCTTATCGATCGTGACGGTCGAGGTCCAGGCATCGCCCGAGGCACCAACGATACGAGCTGCGGTCGATTTAAGGTTGTAGGTCGACTGCAGGCCGACCAGCCCCTCCAGACGCTCAGCGGTCTTTTGAGCCTCGGAGAGCTCGGCAACCTTAGAGGTCAGCTCCTCGTTTTGTTTCTTGAGCTCGTCGAGCGTGTCCTGCGACGCCGTTAGGTTAGAGAACACGTTGCCGATCGCATTGAAGGGAGCCGCCACAGCCGAGCCCACAAAGCGCACCGGCGAGGTAATCGTCGTTACGCCCGAACGCACGGCATGAATCGGCCCTGCCTCGCCCTCGCGGATGTAAAAAGTGAGCAGCAACACCGAAATCAGGCTGAAAACAATCAACGGGCGCATACCCGTTGATTGTCGCTTGGTATTCAGATTTGTGGAGAAACCCGAAGATCGTGCCAAATGGAATCCACCTTTTGGAAATTAAGCATTGGTCTGGACGAAGCCGCCATCAAACGCATTGGCCTCGAGCACGCGGGCGCAGCCGTTAACGACGTTATCGAGCGCCGTAGGACTGACGTTGACCGAAACACCGGTCTCATCACGCAGGCGCACGTCGAGACCGCGCAGCAGCGCGCCGCCACCGGTCAGCAAAATGCCGTAGTACATAAGGTCCGAGGCAAGATCGGGAGGCGTAGCGTCGAGTGCGTCCTTGACGGCCTTGGCCATCTCGTCGAGCGGCTTGTTGAGCGCGCGACGAATCTCCTCGCTCTCGATGCGCACGGTCTTGGGCAGACCGGTAATCACGTCGCGGCCATTGACCTCGACGTCGAGCTCGTCCTTGAGCGGCACGGCGGAGCCGACCTTGATCTTGATGTCCTCTGCCGTACGCTCGCCGATGGCCAGGTTGTAGGCATCGCGAACGTGCGTGAGGATGGCCTGATCGAACTCGTCGCCGGCAATACGGATGGACTGCGAGACGACGATGCCGCCCATAGCGATAACGGCAACCTCGGTGGTACCGCCGCCGATGTCGATGACCATGGAGCCGGTGGGTTCCTCGACGGGCAGATCGGCGCCGATAGCGGCGGCCATAGGCTCTTCGATCAGATAGGCCTGGCGGGCACCGGCCTGGATCGTGGCCTCAAAGACAGCACGCTTCTCGACCGACGTGACGCCGGAGGGAACGCAGACGACAACACGCGGACGCGGAGTCCACGGATAGCGTTTCTCGGACGCCTTGTCGATAAAGTAACGAAGCATGGCCTCGGTAACATCGAAGTCGGCGATGACGCCGTCCTTCAGGGGACGAACGGCCACGATGTTGCCGGGCGTACGGCCGAGCATGCGCTTGGCCTCGATGCCAACCGCCAGGATGCGCTCGTCGTTCTTGTCGATGGCGACGACGGAAGGCTCGCGGATGACGATGCCCTTGCCGCGCACGGAGACAAGCGTATTTGCGGTGCCGAGGTCGATGGCAAGATCGCCCGCATAGCTACCGAAGAACATATCCATCAAAGAAAACAACGCAACTCCTGATGTGTTGGATGATTGCTGGAAAACTACTAGCTCATCATACTAGCGCAAGCCCGGCACCTCACTTGCGGTGAAGCGCCGGGCAAAGCTAAATCCCATAAGGTCACTACTGGTTGTCAGCAGCCGAGAAATCCATATCGAGCGAGGAAACGGCCCAGCCGATATGGTTGTCGGAGCGCACGAATTTGACGGTGTACTCCTGCTCGCCGCCCTTGGACAGCGATGCCTTCACCTTAGCGGTCGTCTCGGTCATGGACTGATCCATGCCCTCGACGGACACGGTAGCACCCTGCGGAATCGAGGAGATGATCATCGACTTAGCGTCCTCGGACAGGCTCGAGGCCAGGCAAGACTCGGCCTTTGCGGTGTCACCGTCGCCGGCGGCCTGGAACAGATCGGAAACCACAGATTCCTGAGACGGGAAGCCAAAGCCGCGCGTGTAGGCAAAGCCCAGACCGCCCGCGGCGATCAAAATGAGCAGAAGCAGCACGATGAAGACTTTAAGACCCGTGTGGCGATGGCGACGACGGACCTTGGCCTGCTTACGATCCTGACGGTCCTGCTGGACCATCTCGGACTCGGACAGCGTAAAGAAGCCGGTGTCCGAGGGATCGGGCATAAACTGACCGGTCGCACCCGTAGGATCGAGCGGATCGACGGCAGGAGCGTCCATCGCGGGCGCCGGAGCCGTGGCCATGGCCGTCTGGGCAGACAGCGCGGCAAGCGAATCGTGCACGCGGGCAAGCTCATCGGCCTGCTCGGAGGTGAGCTGGTAGATGCCATCGGCAGTGGCGGCGTTAAAGGCGTCGAGTGCGTCGGAGGGACGGCCGGCGGCAGAAAGCGCCTGACCCATGCCGGCGTTGAGCGCACGCGTGTCGTCGCGGGGACCGGCAAAGTCGATAGCCGTGCGGTAGGTCTCCACGGCATCCGCCGGACGGCCGAGCTTAATGAAGCAACGACCGAGCTCGCCGAGTGCGGCGGCAGGAGCCGGATTGGCGCCGTCGATGGCAGCCTGACGGAAGGCAGTACCCGCGTTGGCATAGTCGCCCGACTGGAACAGCGCGTTACCCAGGCCCAGATAGGCCTTGAACGGCGTGGCGTAGGAAGCATCCTGCGTAGCGGCAGAGAACGCCTGGGCGGCCGTCGTGTAGTCGCCCACGGCGGCGAGCGCCTTGCCGCGGTTGGTGAGCAGCGCGCCGCGCTTGCCATAGGTGCCGTCGTTGAGGGCAGCGGCATAGGCCTCGGCGGCCTCGGCATACATGCCCAAGTGCATCAAGGCGTTGCCACGAAGGTGATCGGCCTCGCCCATAATCTCATCGGGAGTCTTTGCCGCCCCAAGCATCTGGGCTGCAGCGGAAAAATCACCCGCGCGATAAGCGGCGCGGCCCTGTTGGATCAGCTGGCTATTCAAGGAAGTCCCCTTTACTCGTGAACGATCTCGACATGGACGATCTCGTCGCCGGCACGCAGCTGCGAAATCACATCGAGACCCTCGACCGTGGTACCAAAGACGGTGTAACCGGAATCGAGGTTATGCTGGGCGCCCAGGCAGAAGTAGAACTGCGAACCCGCGGAATCGGGGTCCATGGAGCGTGCCATGGCTAGGGCACCATCGACATGGCTGTTGCGCGGATTGGTGGCGAACTCGCCCTTGATGCAGTAGCCGGGGCCACCGGTACCGGGCATGCCATCGGGGCCCTCAAGACCGGCAGCAACGTCAGCGCCGGACATATCGCGGGTATTGGGGTCGCCGCCCTGAATGACAAAGCCGGGCACATAGCGATGGAACTTAAGGCCATCATAGAAACCCATCGTGGAAAGCTCGCAGAAGTTCGCGACATGAATGGGAGCGCCCTCGCCGTCAAACTTGACCTTGATGGTACCCTTCGACGTCTCGATAACGGCGCACTCGTCGCCGGCAAGCTGATACTCGGGCGTGTAGAGCTCTTTCTTAAAACCAAACATGTGGTTCCTTCCTCGTGCGTTTAAAGCATATTTGTACGAATTGTAGCAATAAGCATGCGCTTACATCAATTGCGCACGTAGGTTATGCCGACTATGGCGAACTAATTTTAGGAACGCTGCTGCGGCTTCCAGGAACCCACGTTGGCGTCGTACTGGTTGAGCGCGCTGTTGCCGCTCTGCGCGATGGGCGCCAGGATCTCGCTTTGGTGGGAACTCATCGACTCACCATCGGGAATGGCCAGCGAGATATCCCAGCTCTGGCAGATCACGTCGACGCGCTCATACATCCACTCGGCAAGTTGCTTTAAGTGGGCGATGTCGTCCGCATAGACCGTATCGTCCTGATACTTAAGGTTGTTAAGCTCATCTTGCGTCTTTTTGATCTGGTCGCGCAGGGCGTAGGCACTCTGCGACAGCTCCTGACGGGTGGACAGCGGCGTTCGGAGATAGCCGTTGTTAAAGGAATCGATGACCTCACCGATCTGGTCCTCGTCACCGTAGGACACGATGGTCTGATACAGACCGTCGAGCCTGGTATAGAGCTGATCATCGGTCAGCACGGTTTCTTCCTGGACCACCTCGGCAGAATTGTCCTGCTTGGTATCGTCCTCAGTCGCCTCGCCCTTTTGGCGCGTGGGAAAGGTGGTTTGTGCAGCCTGGCCAAACTGGTCGTAGAAGCCAGGCATGACACCCATGGGATCGGTTGTCACGAACCAATAGGCACCGCCGCACACGACGGCAAGGACCGCGATGATAATGAGTGGCTTTGGGATATGACGCTTGTGCTTGTGATAGGCGTCCTCGTCGGGATGCACCTTGCGCTTGGGTTTTTGAGCATCGTCGTGCAGGGAAACCGGCGTGGGAATATCGACCTTGGGAATACCGAAATCCTTATCGAAAGCCGGCAGCACGCAGGTCTCATTGGGGTCGGCGGCGTCTGAGAGCACCGCAGCGGCAGAGGCCGGCGCATGAGGCACCTCGGTATCGATCTGCTCTTGCGTTAGGCGCGGAAAGCCCGCCGTGCGGCCCGCTGCCAGGTCGGATGCGGCCGCGTCCTCGGAGAGGATACCCGGAGCGGGGCGTCCGCATTTGGGGCACGTACGATCATGTGGAGAAAGACGGGCACCGCAGCCCTCACAGAACACGAACTCGGTGTGCTCGGGACCATCGCCCGGACCCACATAGGCGTTGCAGTAGGGGCAGAACGAGGCGCCGTCCTCGATAGTCTTAAGGCAATGCGGGCAGATCACGGCATCCTCTTTTCGAAGCAATTCAAACAATCGAGGTTAGAGCATAACATCGCCACGGCCCCACAGGAACAAGGCACCAATTCAACATCGCCAGGGCGCGTAGCTACTTCTTCTTTTTGCTTGGCATCGAGACTTTGATGCCTTGGGCGGACTTGGTCACGCGAGAGCGCTTGGCTCCGGTACTCTTCTTTTTCTTGGGCTGGGCCTGGGCCACGCCCTCAAGTGCGCGGGCCTCGGCCTCGCGAGCGGTGCGATCTTCGCGGCGCTGCGCCATGTCGGCGGCGACGCGCTTGGCAAAACGCTCGGCCGTCGAACCCGTCGAGCTCACCTTGCCGCCACCGCGACCCAGGTGAACGCGCACACCACGGCCAAAACCAGTTGCGGCATGACGACGACGCGGCTTGAGCGAATCCATCATCGTGGCGAGCTTAAAGAACACCGAGCAGGTAAAGATCACGATGACAGCCAAGATAACCATCTGGCCTATCGACAGGTTGGCAATAGACAGCAGCTCCGGGAATCCGATAACGCCCACCAGGATGCCGGCGACTACAAACACAAAGAGCACCACACGTAAGGGCGTGAGAGGCTGCGAGATGTGCCAGATCAGGCTGACGCTCGTCGCGCACGACGTAAGCAGGCACATCGTAGACAGCGTGAGCTGGCTAAAGCCAAACACGCGCGCCACAAAGATATCGAGCGCCGCAGCCAAAATGACTGCAATCGACGCCGGCAGCGCACGCTTGAGTACGTTCGTCAAAAATGACCCCTTCACGCGAGCATTGTTGGGCTCCAAACCCAGCACAAAGCCCGGCGCGCCGATGCAGAAGAAGTTGATGAGTGTCATCTGGATGGGCTCGAAGGGGTACGGCGGCAGTGCAATGCACAGCGCCGCCAGGCCCATCGAGAACAGCGTCTTGGTCAGGAACAGCGAGGCCGAACGCTGCAGGTTGTTGATGGAGCGACGGCCCTCGGCCACCACGGCGGGCATCGAGGCAAAGTCGTTGTCGACGAGTACGATCTCGGCCACGTTACGTGCGGTATCGGAGCCAGCCGCCATGGCCACGGAGCAGTCGGCCTCCTTGAGCGCCAGCACGTCGTTGACGCCGTCGCCCGTCATGGCCACGGTGTGCTCGCGGCGCTTGAGCGCCTGCACGAGCTCGCGCTTCTGCTGCGGGGTCACACGACCAAAGACATGGTAGCGGTCCACTGCGGCATCGAGCTTGGCCGGCGTATCGAGCGTCGTGGCGTCCACATAAGCGTCCGCCCCCGGCACGCCCACCACGCGCGCGATCGACGACACTGTACGCGGGTCGTCGCCGCTGATCACGTTGAGGGTCACGCCCTGCTCGTTAAAGTAGCCGATGGTCTCGGCCGCCGAGGTACGAATCTCGTCGCGGATGGTCACAAAGCCCACGGGCTCGGCCTCGCCCACCATATCGCCATCGGGCGTAAAGCCGTCCACGCGCGCCACCACGAGCACGCGGCAGGTATCGGCAAGCTCGGCGACACGGTTCTCGACCTGGGCAAAAACACGATCAGAGAGCACAAACTGCGCCGCACCCATCACATAGGAGCCCTGCGCAAACGAAGCGCCACTCCATTTTTTAGACGACGAGAATGGAATGACCGACAGCGGCTCAGACACCTCGACCGGGCGATCGGCGTAATAGTTGAGCAGCGCCTGGCAGGTCTCGTTGGCATCGGCCGAAGTCGCACGCGCGACGTTAGCCAGCGCAAAATCGAGCACCGTGGTATCGACGGGAACGGCCGCCTCGTCCGAGCCGGCGCCTAGGCTCACGCCCTCAACCGGCAGCGGATACGTGCCCTCGACCTCCATGCGGCCCGACGTGATGGTGCCCGTCTTGTCCAGGCACAGCACGTCGACGCGAGCGAGTGTCTCGATGCAGTAGAGCTGCTGCGCCAGCACCTTGCGACGCGCCAGGCGCACCGTGGCGATGGCGAGCACCGACGAGGTCAGCAGCACCAGGCCTTGCGGGATCATGCCCAGCAGGGCGCCCACCGTGGACAGCAGCGCCGACGAAGGCACATGACCAGCCAACAGCTCGGAGAAACACCACGAAAGCGCGCTATCGCCCGGGGTTCCCGCGGCATCCCACAGTTCGCTCACACTCGAGGCAAACAACGCCAAACCGAGCGGGATCATGATGATGCTCGCAAAGCGAACGATGGCGTTAAGCGCGTTCATGATCTCGGAATTAACCTTTTTGACGTACTTGGCCTCGTTATTCATTTTGGCCACGTAGTTGTCGGCGCCGACATGGATCACGCGGGCGCGCAGCAGGCCCGAGTCGATAAAGCTGCCGCTCACGAGCTCGGAACCGGGCTGTTTCTTAATAAGGTCGCTCTCGCCCGTCAGCAGACTCTCGTTCACGAGCGCCTCGCCCGAAACCACCACGGCGTCGGCGGGAATCTGGTCGCCGCGCCCCAGGCGGATGATGTCGTCGAGCACGATCTGGTCCAGGTCGAGCTCCACCTCGGCGCCGTCGCGCACCGCGATGGCCTTCTTGGAGGTCAGCAGCGTGAGCTTATCGACCATCTTCTTGGAACGCATGGACTGGATGACGCCAATAGCGGTATTGAGGAACACCACGAACAGGAACGTCAGATTCTTAAACGAACCGGTCAAAATGACCAGGAACGCCAAGATCACGTTGATCAAATTGAACAACGTGCAGAGGTTCTCGATGATGAGCTCTTTGACCGACTTGGTCTTGAGCTCCATGTTGCGGTTGATCTTACCGGCGGCGATGCGCTCCTCGACCTCGGCGGTCGAGAGTCCGCACTCGATATCCGTTGCTGCCATACCACGTCCCATCACGTCGCGTCGGTATAAGAAAAACCGCCCGGACCATGCGAGGTTCGGACGGTCTTACGTTCGATGGTGCCCCGTCTGCATAGATTCTAGAACCGAGATCTGCGCCGTTGGGACCGTCGTGCTGCTCAGGATACCACGGGCGGCGTAGCGACACCTTTTCTCGAGAAAAAACCCGCCCGGGAAAACCCGAGCGGGCTGCGGCTAATGCCGGTTGATGCTCACGATGCAGAGCCCGATTGTCGCCACGGTGCCGCCGAAGAGCGAGCCGAGCACGAATGCCAACGCGATCATGCTAGTACGGGTTACCGTCGGTGACGCACACCTGCAAGCGGTCGAGCGGCTCGCCGTAGAAACCGGCGTAATCGTCGCCTCCGTACGTGGAACCATCGTCGCACACGGTATCGAGCCACCCGGGGCGCGCGGTGGTCTGCGAGCGATAATATGCCTGCTTGTATTCCTCGCCGCCCGGGGTCACGTAGTACATGCGCACGCCGTCGATGGTATGGCCGACGATGCCCGCGCAGCCGTTCACGGTGTCGTTGCGGTCGCCCTTGGAAACGTAATCGAGCCAGCCGTCCTCGATGGTATGCACCTGATACTTGAGCGTGCCGCGGTCGACGCGTGCGCACAGCAGGTCGTGCTGTCGGCACGGATACCCTGCAAAGCCGTTGTCCCCGGCGCCGAAGTCGGTCACCTCGTCCAGCCAGCCGCCGCCCTTGAGATGGAGGGAGTAGTGGACGGGGACACGCTTGCCGGATGCCTTTGAGAAGCCGCCGGATGCCGCCTGAGCGGGCTTTGCCGCCGCAGGCTTGGCGGCGGTGGAGGGAGCGGGCGCCTTGCCGCCCTTCATCGCGTCATACCACGCCTGAGCGCGCTGCATGTAATGGTCGCGCTGGGAGCCCGCAAGCTCGCCGGGGCAGGCCGTGGCGCTCCAGTAGCGGTGCGGGAAGACGTTCTTGCACCACTCGGGGCGACCGAGGTTGTAGTACAGGCACAGGGCTGCGACCAGATGTGCGCCGCTCTCGATTGCCTTCTCGTGGACCGTCCACGGGTTGCTGCCGCTGTTGGCGTGCTCGATGGAGATGGTCGTGTCGTTGCCGCGTCCGGTGCCGATTCCGTCGCCGCAGGCGTAGGCGCGGTCGGTGTCGTTGACGTGCTGCACGATGTAGCCATTGCGGTCAACCGAGTAGTGCGCCGAGCAGCCGTTGGCACCCCAGATGCCGTTGCACTGGCCGGCGTTGAGGTCGCCCGCCATGTGGTGGATGGTCACGCCCTTGATGCCGAACGGGCGGCCTGCGGAGAAGTTGCGCCCCAGAAGCTTGTACTCGTCCGGTTGGACGTTCGCGAAGTCTGCCATGTTAGTCCTCCTTGATGTCGCCGAGCGCCAGCAGGGCGTCCAGCCATTTGTCCGTGATGCCGACTGATTTGAAGGCCGCATAGGCCACCTGCACGCCGCCCACCGCGGCGAAGATGGACGTAACCCATGCCGAGGGTTCGGTCGGGACGCCGCCCGACATGGCCGTGAGGGCGCCGCATCCCGCCGAGACGGCGATGGCCGTCCAGCGGGCGACATTGCCCGTCATCGCCTTCGTCTTGATGGCCTGCACGATGTAGGGCACCACAAGCACCGTGGCGACCGTGAGGCCTGCCTGAATCTCTGTCATTCAATTGCTCCTATCTGTCGGATTCCTTGCTGTAGATCAGGTCGACGCGGTCGCAGATGTGGTCGACCTTCTCCGCCATTCCCTGGCTGCGCGCTTGGCTGTGGGCCAGGTCGTTGTGCAGGACCTCGTTGGACGCCACGACCGACTCCATGAGGGTCTTCATGGCCTCCATGAGCGAGTTGCTGCGTTCCATTTGCGCGGCGATGCGGCCCTCCATCTGCGAGCGCTCGCGGTCCCGCTGCGCGCGCTCGTCGACCTCGGCCTGCTTGCGCTCCTCGCGCTTCATGTCGATGCCGGCCTTGCGTTCGTTCTGCCTTTTGTATTCATCCAAAAACTGGCGGCCGAAGTAGAACGCTATGAGGCCGAGAAGGACGCCACCGAGCCATCCCGGCCCATATGGCGCAAAGAGCTTGAGCACTTCCATCCCGAGCGCCCTCCTTCCGCCTATTCGGCCGTGTACTCCTCGCCGGTGATCTCCTTGTACTCGTCGGCGGTAATCCACTTGCACTCGACTGCCTTATGCACTCGTGCCTTGCTCCAAAGAGGTCGGTCGTAGTACTTCTTGACGAGCGCGAAGTGCTCGGAATGCCCGTCGGTCTTCTTCGTCGGCATTACTGGTCACCTCCGACCGTCATGAGCAGGTAGTCGATGTTCGCCGTGTTGGTCTCGGTCTGCGTCGGCTGCGACGCCCGCTCGCGCATCTGGTCGAGCAGCGCCGACACGTCGAGCGTCTCGCCGCTGTCGTAGGCGGCGAGCGCCGCGGTGTAGGCGAGCTTTCGCGCCTTCCGCTCAGCGTACTCGTCATCGTCGATAACGCCCGCGTCGTGCGCCGCGTCGGGGTCGCCGATCTGCGACAGCAGATCGCGCAGGGCGTTGACCTCGGCCATGGTGCCATCTTGAAGCTCGTTGGGGTGCGGCATGTCTTCCTCAGTGTCCATGCGGACTCCTCTCTTGTCGGGGAATGTGCCGCCATCGTATTAGCGCCGTGAGATTGCCGAGCCGCTTTGATGGGCGCAAAGAAAGAAGGCGCGCAGCAGCACGCCTTCGATGCTTCTGTTATTTCGCAGCCGCTTCGCTTAGGCCGCTGCTTTGAGTTGCCGGTTCTCCGCTATTGCGAGGTCTTGCTTCCGCTTGAATCGTCCCTCGGGTTGGCCTGCATTGAGCACCCCCCCCCTGCGCGAGATTTCCGAACAGGCTGCGGTACAGCGCGTCCATGGCCCGCACGCTGCGGTGCGCGTCCAGCCGTTTCATGCCTCCGCGCCAGCTCTGGTAGCTCTGCTCCACCTGCTCGAGGGTCATGACGCCATCGGCGACCATGCTGGCCATCTTCTTGAGCTTGCGGCGCTCCCGCGTTATGGAGTCTCGGCACGGCTTCACGACTATGCGGCCCGTCTCCGTGTAGAAGATGCGCTTCTTCAGCCACGTGAACCCGCGCGTGAGCTTCACCACGCGCGTCTTGCGCGGGTTCAGCTCGATGCCCAGCTCGGCGCATTTGCCCTCTATCAGCAGCAGGCACACCTGCAAGTAGTCCTTGGACTCGTGTATCAGGTAGAAGTCGTCCATGTAGCGCCCGTAAGACTCGGGGCGCAGCATCTCGGTCACATAGTGGTCGATGCGGTTGGGGTGGGCCACGGCGCATATCTGGTTCGGCTCGCTGCCCAGCCCCAGGCCCACATCGCCCTGCGCGTCTATCAGGCTGTGCTCCAAGGCGACCACGTGCGGATCTAGCAGCGCGGAGGCCACCTGGTCTTTGACGGGTTGGTGCGCTATGCGCGCGAAGTAGTCGGAGAAGTCGCCCAGGAGTATGTAGCCCTCGCGGCCGTGCCGCCTCCAGTGGTCGGCCAGGTGGCGCTTGAGCAGCTTCAGGGCGTAGTCGGTGCCGCGCCCCTTGATGTTCGCGGAGTTCGCGGCTATGAGGGTGGGCACGATCGCGGGCACGAGCGCGTTTTGTGCCAGGGACTTCTGTACCACGCGCTCGGGGAAGTGTACGGCGCTGATATGGCGCAGCTTTCCGCGCTCCCACAGGTCGAACCGTATGAAGCCCCGGCATATGTCGCGCCCCTCCAAAAGGTCGCGGCGGGACAGGACGGCGTTGCGCAGGTAGTCTTTCATGTACCGCTGCGTCGAGGCCTTCCACATCACGCCGCGCGCGGCCTGCTTCGATGCCTTGCACAGGCTGTTGAGGTCGGCCACGGTATCAAGCGTGCACGCCTTGACGCGCTCGGCCTTGGCCTGCGCGCGCTTCTCCTCGCGGCGCTTGCGGCGCGCCGCCCGCCTTTGCTCGGAGTTCACAGGAGGCACCCCGCGCGGCTTGCAATGTGGCTCTGGCAGCCGCTTGAGGTATGGCCATGAAACGCGGCGAAGCCACGGAGCGCCGCGCCATGCAAGCAGCGTCCGGCCACCCTCGCGGGGTGCGTATTTACGGGCGCATGCCCGACGGTCGCGCCCTCCTTCCTCTCCGCGCTCTGCTTTCGGCTCTGGGGCCTACTCGGTCTGGCAGTAAGGGAATCCGGGGCGGGGGCGAACCCAGACGTTCGTCGCCGAGTTGTAGTTGGCATTGCCGTTGTTGTTGACGTAGCACACGTTGGACGCGGAGCCCGACGCAACGGAACGCAGCCACCAATTGTACCGATAAACAAGGCGCGACCGCCGTCCATTATAGCGAACGCAGGCGCTCTAGCTCGGCCTCGGCCTCGGCTATGCGCTCCTCGGTGGACTTCTTGCCGGTGACGCGCACGTTCTTGCGCGCGCCCTTGAGCAGCTTGATCTCCTCCTCGACCATGGCCGCCAGCGCCTCGAAGCGGTTGGCGTTCACGGGCAGGCCGATGTCCATGAGGCACTGCATGTCGAGCATCAGCTGCTCGCAGTCGGCTATCGCCAGCGTCAGGTAACGCTTGCGCTCAAGTGCGTTGAACGAACTGTTGGGGTAGAAGCAGTCGGCGCGGTTGACGTTGTACACGATGCTGCGCGCCGTCTCCACGGTCGGCACCGCGTTCAGCAGCCTGTAGGCCTTGGGCACTACTGAGGAGGACGCCATCAGCTTATTAACCTCCACGCGGATGGCGATGGCCTGCGTGAAGAACTTGTACTCGGACACCTCGCGGTTGCGCTGGTAGACGCCGCTCACGTGCACCTCCTGGGGAAACTGGCAAAAAAACGGCCCGCTTCGCGGGCAGGAGGCGACCGCGCAAGGCGGTCGCCTAAAAGCAGAGTATAGAGCACACGGCTGGCTAGCCGACGAGGAGGCCGGGGCGGGGGCGAACCCAGACGCCCGCCGCCGAGGCGTAGTCGGCAGAGCCGCCGCCGTTGACGTAGCACACGTCGGACGCGGAGCCCGACGCAACGGAACGCAGCCACCAATTGCACCGACCTCCGTTGACTCGGTGCGCCGTGTCGCGGAACAGGTCGAACTGGCAGTCGAAGCCGACGCTGTAGCCCTTGGTGCCCCACACTGGGCAGCCGTACACCTCCATCTCGGACAGCGAGAACACCTTGCCGATATCCTGCCAGCTCCACGAGTTGGAGTCGTTGAGCGCGCCGCTGGCGCTGTAACGCTCCTCAAGCAGGACGCGCTGGGTCAGCAGGTACTTGGTCAGGCCCTCGGGCAGGCACGCCTCGAAGGACGTCTCCCACGCCTTGAGGTTGCTCCCCAAGTAGGGGTTCTTGGTCTCGGCCGTCCCTTGGTTGGTGTTGGTGGTGTTCCACATCAGGAAGCTGTCGTTGGCCACGCCGGTCGCGGTCTTGGCCACGGACACGGGAGCGGACGCCACGAACGCGATATGGTGTCCCTTGCTGTTGTCGCCGCAGTACAGGTACGGGTCGATATGGGCCAGGAGGAATCGCACGGACTGCTGGGCGGCGACGGCGGATGCGCTCACGAGGGGCACGTCCAGGTAGTCGCCCACGCGCAGGCCTGCGAAGTTCGCGGCGGCGATGCGCTTGTGCAGCGCGTCGTACACGCTGCCGCTGCCGATCTCTCCCGCCAGGATGGCGGCGATGTTCTGCCCGCCGTACTTGCCGATTTGGCCCTGGCGGTTGTACTCGGCGTTGTTGAGCGCTGTCTGCGCGTTGCTGCGCGCGGTATCGTCGATGACGTTGAGCGGCTGGCCGCCTACGACCAGCGTCTTTGCATTTGCCATTTATCCTCCTTAGGAAAGGGTTACCGTGCTGCCCGATACCGAGCACGTGCTGCCGAACGTCACCGTGTCACCGGATACCGACGCCTTGCCGGCAGGGCAGTAGACCGTGCCGTCCATGTAGATGAACTTGTCTGTCGCGTCGGCGAGCATCGTCGCGAGCTGGCCGTTCTGGCGGCGCAGCTCGGCGATGTCGGACTCGCCGGCGGCGCCCTGCGCCGCCGCGTTCGCGATCTGCAATGCCGCGCTTGCCGCCGCATCGGCCCTCGACGCCGCACCGCTAGCGGCGGATGCCGCATCGAACGCGGATTGACCGAGCCGAGATAGCTCAGTGCTCCACTTCCTGTAGAGCTCGTCGAGCTCCTGGTCGTAGCTGACGGCAGGCCCTGTTGTCCCGTCCACATTTCCCAGGATGACGAGCGCGAAGTCCTCGGTCGTCTCGGAGGCGCTGTCGCCGGAGCAGAACTCGAAGTACGCGAGGCGGCACTTCCCCGCCCCGTTGACCGCCTGCGGCGGGAGCGTGACGCTCACCGTGCCGGTGCCCACGGTCGCCGAACAGCGCGCCCACGTGCCGTCGGCGTGGAGCACGCACAGGCGCGCGAGCTGGCACGTCGGGGTGTACGTCGCGCCGTCCACGGTGAGCGACGCCGTTATCTTCTGGGTCTGGGTCTCGCCCCGGCGCACCGTGACGCGCTGCGGGACTGTGCCCGGGCGCTTGCGCATGTCGAGCGCTATGGCGTGAGTGATCATTCCTTAGCCTCCAGCGACTTGAGCGCGGCGAGCGCGGCCCTGAAGGCCTCGACCGGGTCGATGGCCTCGGTCCCCTCCCCCGTCTCGTCGGCCGTGGCCGGCTGCGGGTCGACGATGGCCGAGAGCGCGTCGAACACGGCGACCGTGGCGGCGGTGCGCTCATCGACGTACCCGGCGGTCGCCAGCGGGATGCCGTTGACCGTGGGGTCGGGCTTGCGGACGTCCGCGGCATTGACGACCTCGCGCGTGCCGTCGTCGTACTGGGCGACAAATATGAGTCCGGCGTCCTCGGCACGCCGGAGCACCTCCGGATCGTACTCCGTCAGGCACTGTTCGTTGTTTCCGATGATGTCGTGGACGGCGTAGCCCACGACGATTTTCTTGCTTGCTTCCATTCCTTCTTGTCCTTTCATCTCTTATCCGCTCCACCCGGACGGCATGGTCGACACACCGATCAGCAGGCCGTTCCGGAACTCGAGCACCGACGATGTCTGGGACTGGTCGTTGAAATATTTCTTGCCGTTCTCCGTGTAAAGCGGGTGGTATGCCGCTCCGACCTTGGTCGTCAGGCCTGACCACGTCGTGACGCTCGTGTCGGCGCTGCCGCTCACGCTGAGCCTCGGGGTCGAGACTCGCACGACGCCCTGTCCCTGCAGCTGCAGTCCGTGGTAGATAATCGACGGATTGTCGATGTCATGTGACGTTGAGGAGCATTCGATGTATCCATACTGCGTGCCGTCCTTGAACCCAGCCAGCTTCCCGCTCGAGTCGAGTTCCATGGCGTACCCGCTGTTGCGGTTTCCACCGGTGAAGCTTCCGGTCGCCGTGATGTTCTTCGCCGTCATGTAGTTGGTCGTCAGCACGCCTTCCTTGAGGTTCCACGAGTTGCGCCCCTTTGCGTCCGCGAGAGTCCCGGTTGCGATGTATGTCGCGTTGACGTAGACCCTGTTGTTGCTCATGTAGAGCCCCTGGTCTGCGCCGTTGTTCGTCAGGCGGTCGAAGATGGCCTTCTGGTCCATCTGCTCGTCGTAGGCGCTCAGGATGCCGTCGGCGTAGTCCGCCGCGTCCTTCTGCTCGATGGCGTGGCGCGCCCCGGTCGCGGCCTCGGCATAGTCCTTGACCGCGCTCGAGTAGGCGCCGTAGGCCGCGTCGTACTCGTACATGACGGCCTTGAGCTCCTCGGCGGTCTTGCATTTGAGCACCTTGTCGACCTTGTCGGCGTAGGCGCCGTAGGTGCCGCCCTCGTCGGTCATGCCGAAGGCCTTGGTGTAGCGCGGGCCGAGGACCGACGAGACGAACTGGGCGCTCAGCGCCTTGTTGGACTTCAGCGAGTTGAATTGGCTCGTCGCCTCCTCGCGCTCCTTGTCCACGTCCTGCTTGGCCTTCTTCACAGCCGCGGCCTCGGCCTCGGTCACGACGCCGTCCCTTGCGAGGTCCTGCACCGTCGTGTCGAGGCCGTTGAGTGAGCCCGTGAGGTCGTACGCGCTCTGGTAGGCCTTGTTGTACGCGGCCTCCAGCACCGGCGCCGTGTGGGTGACGCTGCCGTCGCCGTAGGTGACGCGCTCCATCGACCAGATAAAATAGCCGTTCGACCATTGCGGTATGTCTTCCGACCATCCCAGCTCGGGATTCTGCATGTTCATCGGCGGCACGCTGTCCGATTGATTCCTCGCGTAGAGCTTCACCGTGGATTTGACCACAGTGTTCGTCGTCGCGATGTCCTTGCCATCGAGCTTCGCGCCCGGCCCGAGATGCACCTTGCTCTCGTCGAGATTCCAATAATTCTTCCCTGATTTGTCCTGAATCGTGCCGGCCTTGATCAGGTCGCCGAGCATCGTGCCGAAGCAGATGAACTCGGCGAAGAAACCCTTTCCGGTGCCGAAGGTGCGCCAGTCCCACGAGCCGTCGGCCTTGCAGCCGGAGGCGATGCGGAAGCCCTGGGAGCACAGCTGCATGGCCATGCCGTCGCCGGTCGTCGAGCGGCCGTCCGCGTCGAGGGGCACGGAGCCGAATATCAGGCCGCGCTCGAAGCTCGTGTGGACGTAGCTGTTGCCCGCGAGGTTGAACTGCGTATTCATGCTGTCCATGACCTGCTGGAGGTACGACGGCGGCGTGGATGCCGCCACGTCCCAGTTGGACGAGCGCTTCGACAGGCTGGACACTTTCTGCTGCTGCGCCAGCAACATGTCCGTGATTGTCTCGGTCACGTTGCCGAGCGTCACGCGCATGGCGCCCCCGAGCTCGTCGGTCACGAGCTTGGTCACGCGGCCCTCGCAGCGCAGCGCCGGCGAGAAGCACGTGTCGACGATCTGCACGTCGTCGCCGACGGCCACGCCCTCCCATTCGCGCCCGAACTGCACGAGGTCGACGACGTCGGCCTCGTAAGTCATGCCGGGCTCCTTGCGGGAGCCGAAGTACGCGTGGGTCTCGGCGAGCAGCGTCGCCGCGTCCTCGCAATTTGGATTTTCATATTGTCCGAACACGTGCGCGCGCCCGCCCCTGCCGTCGGGTCGCCCGTACAGCTTGAGCGCGGTCGCGTCCTCCACGTAGTTCTTGCCGTTGTTGATGTCGCCGAAGGTCAGCTTGCGGCCGTATCCGCCGGTATCCGTCTCGATTCCCTTGCCGTAGCCGTAGCAGGCCGTTATCGCCCCGTAATGCTCGGTGCGGGAGACGGATGTCAGGTCCTTGGTGTAGGTGAATCGGCGGTGGCCGCCCTTCGCGCCGCGATGCGAGCGGATGCCCACCCTGCGAGAGGTCACCTTGCCGCCGGATACGGTGATTTCAGTCTCAAGCTCGCCGCCGCATTTCAAGATTGACTGGAGCGCCTCGCGCGACGAGGTGTGGTAGAAGGTCAGGCCCTTGTCGACGGTGCCGGTCTGGTCGACCGTTCCGGCGGTCCAGCGCGTCGGCCCAAGACAGACATTCAGCGCCTGCAAGAAGCCGTAGCCGTAGGGGCGCTTGTCCTCGATATAGTCGCCGTACGTCTCGCAGATTGAGTTGATCGCCGTGTCCGTGTAGACCGTATCGCCTCCGGCGTGGAGGCCCTTGGGGTCTTGGCAGACGTGCTCATGCACCTTTCCGAGGCGGTCGGCCCACACGAGGCGGTAGCCCTGCTTGAGCGCGAAGGTCGTGGCGATGTCCACGCTGTCCTCGCCGTTGAGCTCGTCGGTATGGGTGAGGGCGAGCAGCTCCTCGGGGCCGATTGTCGCCACGTAGGCGTCCTGCCACGTGTATACGTCAATTCGCACCTAGAGCCACCTCTCCTCCCATTCGAGCGTCGCGGTGCCGCCGCTCGTCTTAATCTGCTGCACGCCGTCAAGCGAGAAGAAGTCGCTCGCGACGGTCACGGGCCAGTCCGCGCCGTTGACGGTGCAGCGCTCGGCGCGCATGTCCAGCACTACGGTCTGCGCACCGGTGAAGCTCGCCTCGACGCGGACGAAGCGCCCGGTCGAGACGTTAGTGATTGTCCAGCTCGAGCCTGCCGGGGGCTTGCACGTGACCGTAGGGTAGGCCCTGTAGTTGCCCCCGGCGGCGACGGCGCGCTGGGATGCCGACACCTGCTCGGAGCGCCGCTGCCCGTAGGCGGCGGGGTCTGCACAGTAGAACCCGAGCGTGAGATTCGGCATGTGCGCGTTGCGCCCCTGCTCCGCCCCTCCCCTGTAGCGCGCGAGCATGTAGCGCTCGGGAGCGTCGTCGAGCACGAGGGCCTTCTCGCCGCCGGACAGCGCCGAGGCGAGCACGGCCCTTGCCTCGGCGACCTCGTCGAGGGAGCCGCCGACGATGTTGCAGTCGACCGCTATCTCGACGGGCTCGAGGCCCGTGGCACGGACGTGTGTGCCGTCCATGCCGGGGACCTCGGTCTCATCGAGCCGCACCTTGGGGACAATCGGTCTCGTGACCTTGGTCACCAGCAGGTACGGCGTGAGGTCGATTCCGCCGAATATCATGCGAACCCCCTTGCGGCGAGCGTGTGCCTGCCGCGCATCGCGATGGCGGAGGAGACGCGCTCCGAGTCGATGTACAGGTTTCCGTCCTTGTCCCGGATCTGCTCGAGGACGGACAGGATGCCGGCGAGGGCGTCGCCGGAATCCTCCTCGGGACGTGCCGGAGTGTAGACCGCGGACGGAGCGACGGTCAGGCCCGTCGAGAGCATCCCCTGCGCGGTGTCCATGGCGCCGCTGATGGCGGAGACCACGGCGCCGGTGCCGGAGCCGATGCCCTGCGCCCAGCCCTGCATGAGGGCCTTGCCCGAGAAGGTCGTGTAGCCGTGCCCGGAGAAGGGGCCGACCTTTGCCGGCGAGAACGGGAAGAAGGAGCGGATTCTTGAGACTGCACCTGAGACCGCCGAGGTCACCGAGCCGATAGCGGACATGATGCCGTCCTTCAGGCCGTTGAGTATCGACTTGCCGGAGTTGAAGAGCCAGTTGCGCGCACCCGAGAAGAACCCGGTGATCTTGCCCTTGATGTTCGTGACGGTCCTGTAGACGGAGTTGATTCCGTTGGACGCCGCGCTCTTGATGCCCTCCCAGATGGACGAGCAGGCGCTCTTGATGCTCCCCCACATGCTCGACCACGTGGAGCTGATGCTGTTGAGTACGGAGCTGATCACGCCGCTGACCTGATTTATCGCCGAGTTGACGGCGAACTTGATGCGTCCCCAGACCACCTCGGCGAAATCGCGGACGGTGTCCCACACGCTTGACCAAATCGAGCTGATTCCATCGAGCGTGGACGTTATCACGGACTCGACGACCCCGATGGCCGCCCGCACGGCGAACTCTATCTGCGACCAGACGAGCTCGGCTACCGACTTGATGGTGTTCCAGACCGTATCCCAGTCTCCGCTTATCGCGGCGGTGACCGTGGAGATGACTGTCTGCACCACGACCATCGCGACCTGGACGGCAGTGGAGATTGCATCCATCACGCCAGTCAGGACAGCGGAGATCACCGGCCAGACCGCGTTCCAGACGGCGGAGATGATGCCCATCGCCACCTGAATCGCGCCCTGGATGAGCGGCATCGCCGCAAGCACGGCGGACAGCACGGACTGCACGGCGGGCATGGCGATGGCGACGAGCTGCGAGACGGTCGTCATTACGTCCGCGATAACACCGACCAGGAGGCCGATGACCGGCGACAACGCCTGCACGATGCCGAGCACCACCTGTATGCCGGTGGAAAGCACCGGCAGCACGGCCTGCGCGATGTTGAGCAGCGCCGTGCCGATTGGCGCGATGAGCGGCGCGATGAACCCGATTGCCGCCTTGATGCCGTTACCGACGGACGTGGCCACGCCGAGGATGGCCTGAAGCGCCGAGCAGATCTGCGAGGAGTCCACCTTCGGCAGCTTGATCCCGATGCCGGCGAGCGCCCCGACGGCGATGTTCCACGCCGTGGCGAGCGCCTCGGACACGATTGGCGTGAGCACAGACGCGATGCCGGAGAGCGCCGCGGGGAGCGCCTTGATGATGCCCTGCCCAATCTGCGCGACGCGCGGCGCGATGTTCTTGGCCACGGCGCCGACGGACGTGAGCAGCTGCTCGGTGAGCTGCGAGAAGTCCACGTCGTCTCGGCCCAGACCGGTGAGGAAGTTCTCCCATGATGCCTTGGCCATGCCGATGGAGCCGGAGATGGTCGTCGCGGCCTCCTTGGAGGTCGTGCCGGTGATGCCCATCTCGGACTGCACGGTGTGGATAGCCTCGACCACGTCGGCGTAGCTGTCGATGGTGAGGTCGGCGGTCTTGCCCTGCGCCGCGCGCAGCTTGTTGGCGTCCGCGATGAGTCGCTCCATCTCGGACTTCGTGCCGCCGTAGCCCAGCTTCAGGTTGTCCAGCATCGTATAGTTTTGCTTGGCAAAACCTTGGTAGGCGTTCTGGACGTCGGCCATGTCCGAGCCCATCTTGTTGACGTTGTCCGCCATGTCGCCCATCGCCGTGTTGGCGGACTCGGCGGCCTTCGCCACGTCGCCGCCGCACGAGCTCACGAGCGATGCGGCGAAGCTGGTCGCCTGGGTCATGTATTGGTTGGCGCTCATGCCGCACGTCTTGTACGCTTCCGCGGCGTATCCCTGCAGTTTGCCGGACGCGGAGCCGAAGAGCGTATCGACGCCGCCGACCAGCTGCTCGTAGTCGGCGTATGCGGATACCGCAGCGCCGCCGATTGCGGTCACCGCCGTGGTGAGCGCGCCCATGCCAGCCGCGGCGACGGTGCCCACGCCTCTTGCGACGGTGCCGAGCCCGCTCAGCAGCCCGCTGGAGCGCTTGACCCCGCCGTCCACGCCGGAGGTCATCGAGTCGCCGAATGACTTTCCGGCCTTGGAGCCCGTGTCGCCGAACTCCGAGCAGATACTGCCGGCGAAGCCCTTCATGGACGGCATGAGCGTGATGCATGCCGAGCCTACGCTAGTCGCCATCCCGTCCTCCTAATCCTAGAATCTCGTCGATTTCCGCCCTGTTCGCGAGGGCGTTGCGCTGGTGCCTCTTGAGTTCCGCGAGCTGCCCGGGCGTCTTGAGCGGCTGCGGCTCCTGCGGCGGCCGATGCTTCTTGTCGCTCAGCCCCCATGCGAGGCTCCTGAGCTGGTGCTCGATGCGCCAGAGCATGTACGTCTCCTCGCTCCATTTGAGCTCCGGGTACATGCGGCGCGCGCACCTCGACTCCCCCGGCAGCTGCTCCCACAGGAGGGCGGCGCGCCGGAGGTCGTCCGGTCCGCCCTCGAGCGGGAGGTCGATGCCGTAGTACTGGCGGAAATCCGCTACGACTTCTGCGCGGTGCCCTTCGAGCTCGAGGACGAATCCTGGGAGTTTTTTGCCTTCGCCGCCTCGAATGCGGCCTGCATGAGCACGCCCGTGGACTCGACGGAGCCGCCGAGGCGCTCCATGTACTCCTCGTCGCGGCCGGCGAAGACGCGCTCGAAGGCCTCGAACATGCCGCCCGGCTCGGTCTCGCTCTTAGCGAACTGCTTGTTGGTCTTGTAGCTGAGCAGCTCGTCGAGGTCGGCGGTGAACTCCCCGTCGATGCCGGGGATGGTGAACGTGAGCTCGGTCATTACTTGCCCTCCGGGGTCTCGACGGCCTTGGCGGCAGCGGTCTCGGTGGACTGGATGTAGTCGTAGCAGGTGTTGCCGGCATCGTCCGTGAGGTACTTGACCGTGAGGGCGCGCGCGGCGAGCTCGCCGACGGCGAGGGTGAGGTCGTCCAGCTCGGAGGACTGGGCGTTGGGGACGACCTTGCGCCAGCGTCGTCCGTCCTTGAGCACGAGCTCGAGCACGGCCGGCCACGTCTCGTCGGAGTTGCCGTTGTGCTTGACCGTGATCATGCCCTCCTCGTCCTTGACGTTGTCGGAGCCGTACATGACCTTGAGGGTGGCGGCCTTGATCTCGGCGAGCGTGAGCTGTGCGCTCTCGACGCGGGAGGTCTGCGGCGAGGCCATGAGGTCGCCGTTCATGTCCTTGATGTCCTCGGAGTCGGTGTCGAGCGTCTCGACGTATCCGTCCTCGCTAATGTAGCCGAGGCATTTCCACGCCTCGGGCAGCGCTGTCTTGTAGTCGGTCGGCAGCGCCGTTCCGGCGGGCGCAGTGAAGATGTAGCCGCCCTTTACTCCCTTGGCGCTGGAGACGTTGGCGACGTTGTTTTTGTTGCTTTCTGCCATGATTGCTCCTTATTCGCAGATGGTCAGGTTGATGTTCGTCTGGTATCTGGGAGTCCCCGTGTCGGGGTCGTCCCATCGGTACGTGCCGTCGGGCACGGCCGAGAACACGTTCGGCTCGTCCTCGATAGCGGAGCACGCCCGCTCGACGGCCTCGGCGATCTCGCGTGCGCGCCTGCGGGTCTTCGCCCACGACGTGGCGAGCACGCGCGGGGACTGGATGAACCGTGTCGCGCTCGTGGCGGCGAGGGTGACCTGGACGAACTCATCGGGTCTCTCGCGCGGAACGTCCGGCACGCACTTGATGCCGGTCGCGTCCATGAGCCGCTTGGCGACCACCCTCTCGATGTCCATCAGTCACCTCCGAATGCCGATTGCAGTCGGTTATGCCTGCGCTCGCTCACGTTGGCGTGTTTGCTGTCCGTGTAGACGACGCGGCCCCTCGCAAGCGAGCCGCCTATGGTCGCGGTGCTGTAGCCGCTCTCGCCGTACTTCGGCGTGAACGTGGAGTTGCATGCGGCAGCGGCGGCGTTGGCCTTCTCGGTGAGCATGGCCTGCACGCCCCCGCCGTTCATGACCTCGGCGTATCCGCCGCGGTTCCAGCCCTTCCACTTGATCTTGACCTCGCACTTCGCCTTAGCCATCGGTGCGGGTCACCTCGCAGGTGAGGTCCCAGGGGCCGGGCGTATTGGCCGCGGTGTATCGCTTGGGGTCGCCGACCACCTTGTAGTCGGTGCCGCGCACCGTGACCATCGCGTCCTTGAGGTCAACTTCCGCGCCCTTCGGGAAGCAGAGCGTGTAGGCGACCGTCACGCCGTTCGGGCGCGTCGAGTCGAGGTCGGCGGTCGCGCCGGGGCAGACCACGACGTTTTCGACCGCCGTCTCGGTCACCGTCTCGCCGGTAGGCTCGCCCAGCTCGTCGAACGACTGGGCCGCATTGCGCACGGTCACGGTCTCTCCTGATATGAGGCACATCATTCGGTCACCCCTCCCCTCTCCAGAGGCGTGAGCGACCCGAGCGCCTGACCGGTGAGGCCGAGGCGCCTGAGGTCGCTCTTCCCGAGGTACATCTCGCCGAGCGCCGAGCCGTAGGTCACCGATGCGGTGTAGATTCCGGCCCCCTGGCTGTACTGCGTGGCACCGGCCATCGCGGACGGTGCCGAGAGCACGCGGTTGACGAGCAGGCAGCACACGGCGGGGGCGGCGCGGTCGAACGCCGGGCACGCCCCCTCGGTGTACTCGCCGATTCGGTCCTCGAATGCCGCGAGCATCAGGTCGGATGCGTCCTGCAGCAGCACCTCGGTGCGCGCCGAGTCCGCGGGCTCGCCGTAGCGGGCCTTGTAGTCGTCCACGCTGGCGAGCGCGGCCATGGCTACTCGGCCTCCATGATCCCGGCGTCGACGAGGGCCTGGACGACCTTCGCGACGGTCGGGCTTGTGCCGGGGTTGGCGACCTTCTTGGGCGCGACGAGCGGCTTGCCGTCGGGCGAGACGAGCGCCACGTGCTGCGGGAGGATGCTGGACGCCTTGTCCGCGTCCTCCACGATGAATTTCTGGACTAGCTGAGCCATCTCGGTACCCCCTAGGCGCTCTTGAGGACGGCGAAGGCCTTGGGGTCGAGTACCGCGTATGCCAGGACGGCCTCGGTGCGGTAGGCGATCTGGTTGTAGCCCTTCAGGTCCTGACCGGTGTTGTCGGGGTCGCCGTACTCGATGACCTCGGCGGTGATGTCGCGGACCATGCCCCACTTGATGGCGGAGAAGTCGCCCATGATCGCGGAGACCTTGGTCGGGGTCTTGGCGAGACGGCCGTTCACGGTGCCGGACACGGAGGCGGGGATGCCGTCGAGGTTGCCCACGTTGAGGGACAGCGGCACCTCGGGGTACAGGCGCTGCCCGGTGGCGGGCACGCGCAGCTTGCGCAGCTCGGAGGCGAACTGGCGGCTCATGGCGATGCCGTTGATGCCGTAGTCGAGCAGGGCGTCGGAGAGGGAGTCGATGTCGTCGACCGGGGAGTCGGTCTTGGCGACGCTGTGGACGTCCTTGTCAGCGGTCAGGGCGGTGTAGCCCGTGAGGCCGAGGCCGGTCTTGGGGTTGATGGCGTGGTAGATGATGTAGTCGAGCGCGCGGCCCGCGGCGGCGGTCTGGTCGGCGATGATGTTGGAGATGATCTCCAGCTGGTTGTCCTCGTCGGCCCACTTCAGCTCGTCGGAGACGCGCGTGGTCGTGACGATCTTGGCGCGCTTTGCGACCACGGGGTCGGTGGAGATCTCGGAGCCGGACTTCTTGCCGCCCTCGGCGACGACCTCGGCCTCTGCGGTCGGGTTGAACACGAGATAGGTCGTGTCGGCGAACTTCTGCGGCGTGCTGGGGCTCAGCGTTGCGATGGTGGAGGTGTCCTTCACCTTGCCGATGATGGTGGAGACCACGCTGGACGGCAGCTTGATTTTCTGGGTGTCGTTTGCAGCCATTTCTGTGCCTTTCTTCGGGTTTGGCTTACTTCAGGAGGCGCTTGGCGAAGTCTCGCAGCGCCTCGTCCCCGCCCTTGCCGCCCTTGTCGAAGCTGCCGGGCTTCTCCACTCGCGGCGCGGGCTTTGTCTTGAATGCGGCGAGCATCTTGTCGCACCATGCGGCCATGCTCTCCTCGTCCTCGCCGACGATGAGGTCCGCGGGGACTCCCTTCTCCTGCGCGACCTTGGCGGCGGTCTTGGCTCGCGCCTCGGCCTTCTCCTTGGCGTCGAGTCGCTTCTCGAGCTCCGCGACCTTCTCGTCGGCGGTCTTCTTCGCCTGGTTGGCCTCGTCGAGTGCGCTCGCCGCGCCCTTGTTGGCCTTGGCCTGCTTCTCCCACTTGCGGGAGTGCGCCTTCTCGGCCTCGTAGAGCGCCTTGTAGTCGGGCTCCTCGCCCCCGGTCGGCTCCGTACCGCCCGTGGGCTCCGTGTTGGTCTCTACTGCCATGTCGCGTCCTTTCCCGGACCGTGCGGCCCGTCGGGCCAGCCGTGCGGCCGAGCCCCTTAGATGTGCGTTTCGGGCCGTGCGGCCCTGTCGCGCGGCAGTGTCCTACGGGCGTGAGATTTGGCCTGTTTGGCGTTTTTCGGCATGAAAAAAGCCGCCCGTGGGCGGCCATGCGGTATGATGAGGTTAGGCGGAAGCTGTTTGACTCACCTATTGAGACATGCAGCTCCCGCCTATTTTTTTATCGTTTGGAGCGACCCGTCGTGCCAAAGCATCCGCACCTCAGAGATTCCATACCTCCTCATGTACTTGCGTATCCACGCTTCGGCTTGGCTGTCGGTGACCGACTTGTTCTCGCTGACGTCGAAGACGGCGAACCGCACTCCGCTCTTGTTGGCCACGGACTTCATGTGCGACTTGAACGTGTTCTCCGATTTCGACGTGTAAACGGTCTTGATTTCGATGCCCGTGGACAGGTCGGCGCGGCTTACGGTCGTTTTTCCCTGTGCGTTCTCGCTCTTCAGGTGCACCTCGTCTTCCCAGAACTCGGTCTTGTAGCCCAGTGCCGCCAGCTTCTCTGCGGTTCTCCTCTCTCCGGGGTCTACCCTCCACCTCTTTACCTTGTCGCGCCTCACCGCATCGTCCGTGAACGTTATGCCCTTATGCTCGCCGCCCGCGTACCAAGACGGGTCGCGTAGCTCTATCTCGGATGCGACGCGGTTGTTGAGGTAGGCGGTGTACGCCTTCCCCTCCTTGTTGCCGTGGCGCCTCACGAGCGCTTCGCGTTCGTCCTCCGGCATTGCGTACCAGTCGGAGGCGATGCCGTCGCGGCCTCCGAGCGCGGCCAGGCAGTCGTTATACCTCTCGTACATCCCGTCGGGGTCGTATCCCTTGACTGTGGTCACCCCGTCGAAGCCGGGAACGATTCGGCAGTCGCAGTGCGCGTGCGAGTGTTCGGCCGCCTCCTCGGTCTTGGCGTAGAAGCCGAACGACGCGAGCATGAGGCAGAACCCGCACGTCTCGCCACGGGGAACGCGGGCGTACCACGGCTTTGCCGGGTCTTTGCACGCGTTGTGGGCGATGCACCTGTTGGCGGCGCGCCTGATCTCCTCGTCGACCCTCGTGACGCACCGCGAGACGAACACCTCGGGGGCGCCCTCGAC
>CABUQW010000009.1 GCA_902493895.1 uncultured Collinsella sp.
CGTAAGCTTGGTGCGCCCGCCGATTCCGTCGTGCGGTATCTTGCCCACAAGCTCCTTGATGATGTCCATGGCCTGCGTGACCTCGGCACAACGCACCTGGCAGCGGGCATAGCAGTCGCCGTCGGTAGCCACGATCGGCTCAAACGCAGCCAGATCCGCATAGGCGCCGTCACCGAACATGCGCACGTCGTAGTCCACGCCCGAGGCGCGACCGAACGGGCCGACCATCGAAAGCTCCAGCGCGTCCTTCTTGCTGATCACGCCTACACCGTGCAGGCGCTCGCCGCAGCTATTGTCGTCCAAAAACGTATGCACCAGGGCCTCATAGTCGGGACGCATGGCATCGAGCGTCTGGACAATGCCCGCCAGCTCGGAGTCCTCAATGTCGTGTTTAAGGCCGCCGATCTCGTTAATCGACAGAATCACGCGCCCGCCGCAAGTGCTCTCAAAGATCTTGAGAATCTGCTCGCGCAGGGTCCACGAACGATAGAACAACGCCTCGAAACCAAAGGCGTCGGCAAGCAGGCCCAGCCACAGCAGGTGCGAGTGAATGCGCGAAAGCTCGTGCAAAATGGTGCGGATATACTGCACGCGGCCGGGCGCCTCGATGTCGAGCATGCGCTCGCAGGCGCTGGCATAGCCGCAGCTGTGACCCACGGCGCAAATACCGCAGATGCGCTCGGCGATGTAGCCAAACTGATGCATATCGCGCTTTTCGGTGAGCTTCTCGAGCCCGCGGTGTACAAAGCCGATCTGCGGAATTGCCTCGAGAACGCGGTCGTCCTCGATCACCAGGTCCAGATGAAGCGGCTCGGGCAGCACCGGGTGCTGCGGGCCAAACGGAATGACGGAGCGATGCGCCATGGACCTTACGCCTCCTTTTTCTGCTTGTCGCGGGCGGCCTTGGCGGCAAGTGCCACGCGGACCTTGGCCGCTTTCTCGGGATCCATGGCGGCGAGCTTTGCCTCCATCTCGGCAGCCTTGAGCGCGGCCTTCGCAGCAGCCTCGTCGTGCTGAGCATCGGAGCCGGTTGCCGCAGCGGGCTGAGCAACAGCGCCCGCGGCATCGCCGGCGCCCGCAGCGCCTTCCCCTGCAGCAGCCGCAGCCGTGGCGGCCTTCTCGGCCGCGACCTTGCGCGCCTTGGCCTCGGCAGCCGCACGGACCTTCATGGCTTTCTCGCGCGCGGCCTTCACCTCGGGCGTGATAACGCTCATGGGCTCGGCAGTCGAGACCTGGTAGAAAAAGCCCTTAAAGTCGATCTGCATGTCGGTAATGGCAAGACCAAACAGGTCGTGGGCCTCGTTTTCAAACGGGAATACCGCCGGATAGTACGAACTGATAGACGGAATCTCCTGGTACTGATCAATTCCCTCAACCACCAGGTTTTCGATCGCATAGTTGCCGTCCTGCACAATATGCTCCTGAGCAGCACGAACGTTGATAAATGTATAGACCAGGCGATACGTGCCGTCGTCGACGTTGCGTTCGGCGTGCATCTGCACAAAGCGCGCGCCAACGCCCTTGAGCGCCTGGACATGCGACAGGAGCTCGTCGATCCCGACGATGGTATAGATAGCCTTTTGCATTACTCGGCCTCCTTTGCAGCGGCGGGCGCGGCGGACCTGGTGGACACGTTGACCTCGACGCCGTCACCGGCGACGGCCCCGGCCCCGGCCCCCGCAGCCACAAACCCGTCCTCGCCCAGCTCAACGCCACCGTCCCAAGTAGCGGCGCCGCCCACGGTAAGCGGATCGCCGCCGGCGCGCATCACGGCCTCTTTCTGGTCCAGGATGCCGCACGCCTCCACGATGGCATCGATCACGGTCTCGGGGCGAATGGCGCACCCAGGCGCGTACACATCCACGGGAATTGCGCGGTCCACGCCGCCGGTCACGTTATAGGCATCGCGGAACACGCCGCCCGAACACGCGCAGATGCCGCAGGCCACCACGCACTTGGGCTCGAGCATCTGGTTGTAAATCTGGCGCACGACAGGCAGGTTCTGGACATTGACCGACCCCGTCACCAAAAAGATGTCCGCATGCTTGGGGTTGCCGGTGTTGACCACGCCAAAGCGTTCCGCATCGAACAGCGGCGTGAGCGAGGCCAACACCTCGATATCGCATCCGTTGCAGCTCGAGCCGTCGTAATGAATGACCCACGGCGAGCGCGACATTTTATGATCCATGGATGCCGCCTCCTAAATAAATACGTCGACGAGGATGGGCATAAGGTTGAGCAGGCCAAACACCAGCGCCACGCCCCATCCGAGCCTAAAGCAGCTGCGCCAGGTGCTGCGTGCGAAGGTGTTGTCGATCAGGACCTCGACAAAATACGTCGCGGCCATCACGACCAGGGCTACAACCCAGCTCACGGGGTTGTCCCAAACAAAGAACATGCCCACCCACATCAAAAACAGCACGGTCTCGCACCAGTGCATAAGGGTCATCTTGGCCAGCGTGCCGCCGCTCATCTCGGTGGCGACGCCCTGGACGATCTCCTGATGCGCATGATGCGAGTACGAAAGGTCAAACGGCGACTTGCGCAGCTTGATGGTAAGCACCGCGAGCAACGCGAGGAAAATGGGCGCGCTGTACACGATGATAGGGGCCGACTGCCCCGTCACAGCAATGGAATCGAAGCTGTCGGTGGCAAGGTACAGGCCCACACTCATCAGCAGAACGGCGGGCTCGTAACTCATGACCTGCAGCAGCTCGCGGTCGGCGCCGACCTGAGCAAACGGGCTTTGCGTCGAGGCGGACGCCAACACCACAAAGATCGCGGCGAGGGTAACCATAAACGCGCACAGCAGCGTGTTGGAGCCCGACACAAAGATGCCGCCGCCCACCACGGTAAAGATGAGCGCGCACGCCATGTAGGTGTCGTCCATGGTGTTTACGCTGGCGGGGGCCTTGCGCAGGAGCTTGGCCACATCGTAGAAGGGTTGTAGCAGGCGCGGGCCCACGCGGCCCTGCATGCGAGCCGAAAGCTTACGGTCAACGCCGTCGATCAGGCCACCAACCAAAGGCGCAATCAAGGCAAACGCCACGGTGCCAATAAAGATGCCCACGACGCCCGAACCTTCAAAATACTTGCCGCGCAACACCGAGGGCGCGCTCATGGCAAGCCGCTCGGGCCCAATCCACGCGCAACACAGCAGCGCAAACAAGATAATGCTGCAGCACACGACGCTACCCGCGGGGCCAATACGCTTCTCGCCAAGGGCGTCCTCCGAGTACCAATTGCGCTTTTCGGCCTTCACCTCGCGTCCCATCGAGCCGCGGAAATGGCGATATTTGTCGGTTCCCACGCCCGAAAGGTACACGTTGACGTGCGGCTTATTGCTCACGCGGAACGACGTCAGCAGCACCACGGCGATAAACGCTACGATAACCACCATCAGATACATGGCGTCCTTGCCAATAACGTACGGCACGCGTCCAAACACCATGGCGAGATAGGGCGATACCAGACCGCTCGAGATAACCGGAAACGCCACGCAGCACAGAATCAGCAGCGCGGCGATGGTGTTGAGCGCCATCCATTCGGTCTTATGGACATTGACCTCGACGTTTTGAGCCGTGGGGTCGACGCCCGAAAGCTTGGCAAGCCACTTGCCCCAAAAATAGAACGTCGCGGCCGAGCCAAAGGCCAGCACCATGATCATGAGCACGTTGCCGGTCTGCGCAAACGCCACCAGGGCGCCCCACTTGGACACGAGCATGCCAAACGGCGCCACAAACATGCCCATGATGCCCAGCATCATAAGGCGCGTCAGGTGCGGCATGCGGCTGAACATACCGTCCATGTCCTCGATATTGCGGCTGCCGATATGATGCTCGGCCGTGCCCACGCACAGGAACAGCAGCGACTTTGCCACCGTGTGGAACAGGATTAGGAAGATGGCGGCCCATACGGCCTCGGGCGCGCCGACACCCAAGCAGGCGCTGATAAGGCCCAAGTTGGAAATGGTGGAGTATGCGAGCACACGTTTGGCGTTGCTCTGCGAGATGGCCATGAGGGCAGCGAGCAAAAACGTGATGGCACCCACACTCGTGACCATAAAGCCGGTCACGGGATAGATGGCATAGAGTGGGCTCAGCTTGACCATCAGGAACACGCCGGCTTTGACCATGGTTGACGAGTGCAGCAGGGCGCTCGTGGGCGTGGGGGCAACCATGGCACCCAACAGCCACGTGTGGAACGGCATCTGTGCGGCCTTGGTGAGCGCGGCGAGCGACAACAGAATGACCGGCATCACCAGCAGCGCAGATTGCGCGGTTCCGGCGCCGGAAAGCTCGATCATGCCCGAGATGGTCAGCGGCATGCTGTTAACGTGCAGGTACATGAGTCCGGCCAAAAACGCGATACCGCCCAGCATGTTGAGGATGATCTGGGTGAAGGCGTTCTTGATGGCCTCGGGCGTGCGCGTGTAGCCAATCATAAGGAACGAGCACACGGTGGTGATTTCCCAGCCGCAGAACAGCCACTCAAGGTTGTCGCTCGTCACGATGACGAACATGGCTGAGAGGAACAGGAACATAAGCGCCAGGAACTGCGGGCGACGGTCGGGCGCGGTCTGCCCGCGCAGCGCAGCCTCGTGCTCGTCGTGGGCCTGGAAGTCCTTCATGTAGCCCAGGGCATACACGCAGATAAGGCTGCCGACGATGCCGACGGCGAGGACCATGATCACGCTCATGTAGTCCAGGTAGAGCGGGGTTGCGGTGACGGCTTCGGTCGCGGGCAGCGTCATGGCTGCAAAGGCGAGCGAGCCCACCAACTGGACTACGCTGAGCACCGTGGTGAGCGCGTTCCTATATTTGTACGCGTTGTACAGGATGACGGCGCACAGGATGACGTCGATAACGGAACTGATGATCGAGAGCACATGCGAGGTGCCGGGGGCAACCTCAAAGCTCTGCGGACCCGTGCCAAAAAACATGACGGCGACTACAACTGTCACCGCCATAATAATGCCGGAGCCTATGAGCCCCACCGCATCGCGGGTGCGGTCACCGCGCGCGAGCAGCATGCCCAGCGCCGGTACCAGCGGAAACAGGGTAAGGAAATACAGTAGCGTCATACCATCACTCCCCCATGCAAAAACGCTGCAATTGTTTAACGTTATAGCTCAATTACGGGGTTGCGGTGGCAGGTTTTCGGTCAACTGGGGAGTTTTAGGCGTACGGGGCAAGGAGTCTGTCCGCATTGGAGTAGAGGGGTGACGTCCCTTTACCGCAGCGACGGACGCGCGGGCCACTGCGCGCGGTTTATTGGGCACTTTGGAGGATGTCCCAATAGGCTCGCGCCGGTCCAAAAAGTTGGCGCGGCAAGAAAAATGCGCCCCTGTGGGCGCACCATCCCGTTTGCTATTCCGCCTTTTTAACGCGCGGCTTGCGACCGCGCGGCTTATCGACCAGTGCGGACTCACCGCTCTCGCGGTACTGACGGCACCAAGCCTTGACCGAAGACTCGCTGGGAATCTTGTGCTTGATCATGGCCTCGCGAACCGTCAAGCCGTTTTCCAGACGGTCCTTAACCACAGCGAGCTTTACGTCGTACGAATAGGTGTGATGATGCGAACCGGCGTTGAGAACGGCGTCGGCACCGCCCACGGCATACGCGCGGGCCCACTGACGAGCCGTGGCCTGGGGAATGCCAAGCTCCGCAGCGAGGGCGCGATGACCGACCCCCTCTTGGAGGATCTCGACGGCGCGCTGCCTAACCTCAGGCGCATGCGTGCGAGTCCTAGTTGCTTCCGACATACCTGCCACTTCTTAGCCTTAACCGTTAATCTGCTTTCTTACGTGCAAGTTAGATAGTAGCATTTTACTGTTTGCTCAAAGCAGTTAATTAAAATAGACGCGGCGTTATCTGGGCATTTGGCACCAAATTACGACATTTCTTTATCGATTATTTACGCTGGTAGCTAACTCGCAGCTAATCGTCATTCGCTTGTCAACAAAATTGGCATCTCTTTATGTCCTTTGGTATAGAGGATATAGTTATTAACCCCTCCCCCAATAATTTTGAGTGATCTGCGAGACAGTAGACGTCCTCACTCCTCATGATTACCGCGCATTGCCATCCACCGGAGCAAAACAAAAAGGGCGGGACCTGCTGCGCTTGCAGGCCCCGCACCGATTGACACCCGACGGGACACAGCCGGGCGAGACGGATCCGTGCCACCGTCCCGCCTGGCCGCGATGTTCAACTACAGCTCGTTGGCCGCGTGATACGCCGTGCGAATGGCGCTCGCAATGTCGGCGGTGCGCTCACCCGAGCAGTCGCCCACGCAGGTCACGGGCACCGTCACGCCATCCAGGTCAAACGCGTTGGCCTTGGAGCCCACGGCCATCACCACGTAATCGCAGGCGATCTTCACCGGCTCCTCGGCGCCGTCCTCGGTGGTGCGAACAGCCTCCACGCCCTCGTCGGTAATGGCGGTCAGGCGGGTCTTCACGTGCTGCTCCACGTTGTGCTCGGCAAAGTCGCTCATAATCAGCGGCAGAATGGTCTCGGACTCGCCCGCGGCAATCTTGTCGAGCATCTCCACGATCGCCACCTCGCAGCCGTGCTGCAGCAGGTACTCGGCAGTCTCGGTGCCCACCAGGCCGCCGCCAATGACGGCGACGCGGCCCGTAAGCTCCACCTTGCCGGCCAGCACGTCCCAGCTCGAGACGACCTTCTCCGAGTCGGCACCCGGAACGGGGATGACCACGTCGTGCGCGCCCACGGCCACAATCGCGGCGTCGGCGGCGTTGAGGTCCTCAGCGGTAGCGGCATGGTTGAGCTCAACCTTCACGCCCAGGCCAGGCAGAATCTTCTCGTAGTACTCGACCGAGCGCATGATCTCGTCCTTGCGCGGAGGCGCGGCCGCCAGCACAATCTGGCCGCCCAGATGATCGCTCGCCTCGTAGACGGTCACGTCGTAACCGCGCTTGGCCGCCACGCGCGCGGCCTCCAGGCCGGCAATACCGCCGCCCACCACGGCGATCTTCTTGTCGCCCTCGCCCGGCTTGATGGCGATGGTCGCCTCGTCGCCGTTCTCGGCATTAAGCACGCACGAGATGTACTTGCGGTTTTGAATCGCGTCGACACAGCCCTTATTGCAGTTGAGGCACTCGCGAATGGGCTCGCCCGTGGCGGCCTTCAGCGCAATGTCGGGGTCGCACATGAGCGAGCGGCCATAAGCGATGATATCGGCGGAGCCGTCTTCCAGAATCTTCTCGCCGGCCTCAACCGAGACAACGCGGCCGACGGTTGCCACCGGCACGGAGACCAGGGCCTTGACGCGCTCGGCCACGGGCAGCGTCCAGTTGTAGGGCATGGCGCCCATGGGCGGAATGGTGTCGCCCATGTTGCCGGTGTGGTTGGCCTGTGCGACCTGAATCATATCGATGCCCGCGCCCTCGAGCAGCTTGGCAAACTCGCAGGCCTCGTCGGGCTGCAGGCCACCCTTGCCGCGCGGCGTGCCGTCGGGGTTCTCCATGATCACGGGGAGCTTGTACTCCACCATCAGCTGCGGCGCGGCTTCCTTAATGGCAGCGACGACCTCCAGCGCGTAGCGAACGCGGTTCTCGAACGAGCCGCCGTACTCGTCGGTGCGCTGGTTGAGGATGGCCGAGCACAGCGAACCTACCAGGCGGTCGCCGTGGACCTCGATGGCGTCGATGCCGGCCTGCTGCGCGCGAGCGGCCGAGGCAGCGATGGCCTCCTTAATCTGGGTGAGCTGCTCTACGCTCGCCTCGTTCACAAAGTGCTGCATGTCGTGGTGCAGCTTGGCGTAGGCCTGGTTGCGGATCTCGTTGGACTCGGCCATCTTGGCGGCAAAGGTCTCCTCGTCGCCGGCGGCCTTGGCCTCCTGCGCGGCCTTGGCGGCGGCCATGGATCCCATGACCATGCGGCCGACACCGGGCACGTCGTACTCGGGGTGAAACAGCTGCAGCGCGACCTTGGCGCCGTGTTTGTGGACGGCGTCGGCCAGGGCCTTAAATGTGGGGATCTGAGCGTCGGTCGCCAGCTTGGGCGTGGGGCTTGCGGTCATGACGGGAGCGACGTCGCCGATGACGATGTAGCTCACGCCGCCACGAGCCAGGCGCTCGTAAAAAGCCAGGCTGCGCTCGCCAATGGAACCGTCGCGCTCCTCGTAGCCGGTGGTCAGCGGCGGGAACATAATGCGGTTCTTGAGCTCAAGGGGGCCAACCGTAATGGGCTGGAGCAGCTTGGATGCAGGTGTGGTCATGGACATTCCTCTCTTGTAGGCGCGGCGGCGATGTTGCCGCGTAGTTGTCTAGAGGATATGGCATGGGGATACAACAGCGCAACGGAAATCGGCGGACAGCAGGTAGCGGCAGGTGGATGGGGATGGGCGGGGCGGCCCGTCGGTTTATCTCAATCTGTAACAGTTACGCGGCAAAACCGGGTCTTACTGTTACAGATCGAGATTTTGTTTGAGAGGCCGAGAATTGAACCGAAGAAACGATCCCGGAATAACAAAAAAGCTCGCCGGCTAGGCCGACGAGCTGCAAGTTCTTGGTCGCGGGGGCAGGATTTGAACCTACGACCTCCGGGTTATGAGCCCGGCGAGCTACCAGACTGCTCCACCCCGCAATGTCTGGGCGCCTCATGTGCGCAAAAAAGAATATTACGCGGGAGTTCGGTAAACGGCAAGGAAAATCTCGTGGAGCATAATTCCTTCATATTTAAACCCCTCAGCCCCTATCACCGTAAACGAATCGCAGCCGAGCGCCGTCGGCGGCGCGTATACAATGGTGCGCGTCCTTTTATGCCAACACTGGGAGTAGACATGCTGCTCGCTATCGATATGGGAAACACGCAGACGGCCATGGGCCTGTTTGACGGAGACGAGCTGGTGCAGTCGTGGCGCATGCCCACCGACCGCTCTTATACCGCCGACGAGATCCATGTGCGCCTGATGGGTTTCTTTAAGATGTACGGCCTTTCGCTCGACGCGGTCGACGCGATCGCCTTTGCGGGCGTGGTGCCGCAGCTCTCGCGCGAATGGCACGCCGTGGCCGACCGCATTGCCGCAGACGCCATCGTCATCGGACCGCAGACGGCCGCGGTGACCAAGCTGCGCGCGGCGCGTCCCCAGGCCGTAGGCGCCGATCGCGTCGCTAACGCCGTTGCGGCCGAAACTTTCTACGGCGCGCCAGCAATCGTGGTGGACTTTGGCACCGCGACCAATATCGACGTCATCGATGAGGACGGTTATTACATTGGTGGAGCGATTGCGCCGGGCATCCGCATTTCGATGGACGCGCTCGCCGCCCGAGCCGCCAAGCTCGCCAGCGTTCCGCTCGAGGCGCCCGAGCACGCCATCGGCCGCGATACCGAGGAGTGCATCAAGGTCGGCGCCGTAACGGGCGCCGCCGCCATGGCTGAGGGCCTGGTCGCGCGCATGAAGCGCGAGCTGGGCCGCGAGGATGCCACCGTTATCGCCACGGGCGGTCTCGCCAGCATCGTCGCCGATTCGACCGATGCCTTCGACGTGGTCGACGGACAGCTCACCATCAAGGGTATCTGCGAAATCTACCGCCGCATGCAGGAGCTAGCGTAGGCTCTGGCGAAGCCGAGACGCTACAGACCGCGAATCCGTACGGCCTCGGGCGGAAACTCCTGCTCGCCGGCGTCGGTCTTAATGGTCGCGCGACCCCAGATGTCCAGGCCCGCAAACACACCGACCGCAAGCGGCAAGCCGTTGGGCGACACCGCCGCAACTTGGCGACCGAGCAGCGGCACCATATCGAAGTACTCGCCCAACACGGGGGCCAACGGCCCTGCGGCGCCTTGCGGCGTGTTGGCAACAACCGCCCAGGCGTCCACGCGGGCCAGCACGGCGGCGGCCAGCGCCTCGACCAGCGCTTCGTCAGCCACGTCCACACCAAGCTCGCTCAACGCCGAACGCTCAATATCCACCGTCACGGCACCGAACATGCCCGCGGCACCGGCACCGCCGTTCACGGCAACACGCGCGAGCGACGTCTCAAACGCAGGCGCACCGCACACGATATCGCTCGGCCACCGGATACCCACCTTGCCGGCAAGGCCCAGGCCCGGCGTCGACACTGTGCCCACAAGCGCATCCATCATGCCCATCGCGGCCACAAACGGCAGGCCGTGGAAGGCGTGCATATTCACATCCGGACGCACGACCAGCGAAAACGTCAGCGAAGCATCGCCCGCGCTCCACGCGCACCAGCCCGCGGACACGCCCTCGCGGCCCGCGTTACGCGCCGCGTCGAGCTCGGTACCGGCGGCAACAGCATTCATCTCGATCATCTACATACGCCCCAATTCGCCCACGATATGGCCCACGCGGTCCTCGGGCTCCTTGACCTCGACGCCGTTGTAGCGGAAGAACCGCGCCGGGTCGTGCATCAAGTCCTCAAGCGGCACCAGCACAAAATCGCGCTCGCCGATCAGTGGATGCGGCAGGCGCAGCTTTTTGCCGCCGTGGGTCTCGCCGTCCATCCACAGCAGGTCCAGGTCGATGGTGCGCGGACCGTTGGCCTTGGCCTTTTTGGAGCGGTCGCGCCCCAGCTCGGCCTCGATCTTCATGAGCTCGTCGAGCAGCACCAACGGCGCCAGCTCGGTCTTGATCTCGATGACGGCGTTGGCAAACGCGTCCTGGCGCGTCTCGTAGGCAGGCTCGCTCTCGTAGATCTTGGAGGAGTTGGACACGCAGGTGAGTGGAATCTCGGCGATCATCTCGCGTGCGGCGCGGATGTTGTCGCAGCGATGCCCCAGGTTGGAGCCCACGGCCACAAACGCGCGGCGCGGCTGTGGCTTGGCAACCGCCCAGTAGCCGTTCAGGAACTGCGCAAAACCCGCGGCGTCGTGCACGCGCACGATGTTGGCACCGGCCTGGATGGCGCCCAGGCACACGCCAAACGTAGCGGCATCGCGCTCGGCGGCCTCGGTCACGCCCGAGACGGCGCCCACAAAGCGCTTGCGCGACACGGCGCACATGAGCGGATAGCCCAGTGACGCCATCTTGGCAGTCTCGCGCTGGATGACGATGTCTTCGTTAGCCGACTTACCAAAGCCCGGGCCAGGATCGATGCAGATGCGGTCGCGCGACACGCCGGCATGGATGAGCGTGCGGGCCTGGTCGGACAGAAAGCCCATGACGCGGCGCATGATGGGCGCCGAATCGGGCAGGGTGAAGCGGCGGAGCTGCGAGGTGGGCACGTAGGCTTCCTCGCGGCGGGCGCTGCGGCGCATCATGGCGGCCAGTCGGTCATTGGACTCCGATGCGGCCTCGGTGGCCTCGGGCGCGGGCGCGACGGTCTCGGCGGCAGCAGCCTGCTCGGCGGCCGGCGTCTCCTGCTCGCTTGAAGGCTCGGACGTGAGCTCCGGTTCGCCAAACGGCAACGAGGGCTGCACCACGCCGCCCGGAAGCTTGGCCTCCGGCTTAGGCTCGCCCAGCAACTTGCCGCGACGGCGGCGAGCCGGCTTCTCGGCCTCACGCGCGGCCTCGGCAGCCGCCTCGCGCGCCTTCTCGGCAACAAACGCCGCTGCCGAGGTATCGAGCTGCACCGTTGCGTGCGTGCGTGCGGGCGCGGCGACCTCGCCGGCATGCATCACGATGACGCCGCAGGTACTCGTCTTAACGAACTCGACCATCTTGGGATCGGTGAAGCCCGTCACGTCGTTGACGATCGAGGCACCGCAGCGCACGGCCGCCTTGGCAACCGCCACATGACGCGTGTCGATCGAGACGATGGCGCCCTCCTTGGCCAGCGCGCGCACCACGGGCAGCACGCGGCGAGCCTCCTCGTCGGGGTTGACCGGGGTAAAGCCGGGGCGCGTGGACTCGCCGCCCACGTCGATGATGTCGGCGCCGGCGTCGAGCATCGCCAGGCCGTACTCGATGGCGGCATCCGGGTCGAAGTGCTCCCCGCCATCGCTAAACGAATCGGGCGTCACGTTGAGGACGCCCATGATGCGCGGACGGTCAAAGCTGAGCTCATACTTTCCGCACCGCCATGTCTTGCTGTCGTTCGCCATGAACATCCTCCTAAAATGCCCACGCCGCCGAGCTTGGGGAGCTGGCGGCGGGGTCGCTTTGCACTCAGTCTTTCTATTGTATCCGCGCGCGCGGGCTAGAACGCAAACGTGGCCGCGATGTCGCAAGAAATCAGCAGGTCGGCATTTGCATCCTGATCGGTGGGAGCAAGGTTGCATATGGCCAGCGTATCGCCGGTAAAGTATCGCGTAAGGCCTGCCGCCGGATACACCACGAGCGAGGTCCCGCCTACAATGAGGGCATCGGCCGCGGCGATGGCGGCAACGGCACCGGTCAACACATGCTCGTCGAGCGGCTCTTCGTAGAGCACTACATCGGGCTTGATGCGGCCGCCGCACGCGGGGCACGCAGGCACGCCCGCGGCATCCTCGTGCTCGCGCGAGCAAATCCACTCGGCGCTATAGACCGCGCCGCACGACTGGCAAATGTTGCGATGGACCGATCCGTGCAGCTCGAACACGCGCTGTGAGCCGGCCATCTGATGCAGGCCGTCGATATTTTGCGTCACTACGGCGTCGAGCTTGCCGGCGCGCTCCAGCTCGGCTAGCTTGGTGTGGCAGCGGTTGGGCTTAGCGTTAAGCGCGATCATCTTGGTGCGGTAAAAGTCGAAGAACTCGGCAGGATGCGCCTCGTAAAAGCTATGCGACAGCATGGTCTCGGGCGGATAGGCAAACTGCTGGTGATACAGGCCGTCCACGCTGCGGAAATCGGGGATGCCACTTGCCGTGGAAACACCAGCGCCGCCAAAGAAGACCACGCGCTTGTGGGTGTCAAACAGATCCGCCAGCGCGGCGGAGGCCTGCCTGGGGTCCGATATTGCCTGCGTCATATGAGTCCTCCGTCCTTGTTAGTCGGGCAGCGTTGGGCGACGTCCCAGCATGCGGCCTTTGAGTCAGCATGCGCGGAGCCCACCCCGCCCCTGTTGCGTTAATCTTAAGCCTGCCAACCCCGTCGAAAGGACACCATGCCTCAGACTTACACCTTTGCCTCGTGGAACGTTAACGGCCTGCGCGCCGTGCTCAAAAAGGACCCGAGCTTTATCCAGATCGCGCAAGAACTCGACGTCGATATCCTGGCGCTGCAAGAGACCAAGCTGCAAGAAGGCCAGGTCGATATTGACCTGCCCGGTTATCACCAAACCTGGAGCTACGCCGAGCGTAAAGGCTATTCGGGCACTGCGGTCTTTAGCCGCCAGGAACCGCTGCGCGTACTGCGTGCCGATGCGCTGCTGCCCTACGCCGGCGAGGGCGAGGCGGCCGAGCTCGTCGCCCAAGCCGCAACCGAGGGCCGCGTCTGCGCGCTCGAGTTCGACAAGTTTTGGTTTGTCGACGTCTATACGCCCAACGCGCAAAATGAGCTCGCGCGCATCGACGTGCGTATGGCCTGGGACGATGCCTATCGCGGCTTTTTGGGCGCGCTTGAGCACGAAACCGGCAAGCCCGTCGTAACCTGCGGCGACTTTAACGTGGCGCACGAAGAGATCGACCTTAAGAACCCCAAGTCCAACCGCGGCAACGCAGGCTTTTCGGACGAAGAGCGCGGTAAGTTTACCGAGCTGCTCAACGCCGGCTTTACCGATACCTGGCGCACGGCTAATCCGGACGTCGAGGGCGTCTACAGCTGGTGGAGCTATCGCTTTAATGCCCGCAAGAACAACGCCGGCTGGCGCATCGATTATTTCCTGGTGAGCGACGCAATCGCCGGCAATGTGCGCGACACGGGCATCCGCGGCGACATCTTTGGCAGCGACCACTGCCCCGTCACCCTCACGCTAGAACTCTAGCCCCAATTGATCCCCTGGGGACGGAGGAAAAGGGATCATTTTCACCTCGCGAGGGAACCCACGCGGCCCTCCCGCCACGGAACTGACCCATCTACTACGTTTAAGCCACTACCCTCAACCACAGCGAACAACGCAAAAAGAAAACCGCAGGTAGAAAGCCTGCGGTTTTTCATAAAACGCGGTCATGGTCGGGGGTATCAAGCTAAACGTAGTAGATGGGCCAGTTTCGTGGCAAGCGCCGCCAACTGATTCCCCGGGAACGTCTGGAGACGGAGGAAAACGGATCGATTTGGCTCTCTGAGGGCCACGATGCCCGTCATATCAGCCGGCCATTCCAAAACTATGCCGGTTTACGGGGCTGAATCGCGAACCCCCAACCATACGCAATTCCGAAATAATAAAACCTCAGGTAAACGGCTTGCTCTATTTTGAAAAAAGCCGGTATGGTCGGCCTACGCTAATCTAGCCCCGTAAACCGGCATAGTTTTGAAATGGTACTTCGGAAGTATTGATTCACGCCCCGGCGCAACCAGCCCTACAGCCCGTATTTCACGACAACGCGGTTGATCCGTCGACACCAAGGCTTGTAGAGGGCGGCCAAGAACACGCAGGTCGCGAGGCCGTGTGTGATATCGAACGGCACTGCCGTGGCAAGACGCGCCACGACGCCCGCCCACGTGAGCGGTTGTACAAAACCGATAATGTCGTACGCGTTGATCACCACGCCGTACAGCAGACCCGAAGCAAAGCCGTACGCCATCAGCGCCGGCATGCGCACGGTTCCATCCGCACGGTCGAACGCACCGGCATGCGCCAGCGCACCGCCAACATAGCCAACCAGGCCCCAGGCATACATCTGCCATGGCGTCCACATGCCCTGCCCAAAAAAGAAATTGCTGGTCAGTGCTGCCAACGCGCCGACCATGAAGCCGTTGCGACGCCCGAGCGTCGCCCCGGCGATGATGGCGATGGCGCTCACGGGTTTAAAGTCGGGAATGGGGCCGAACAAGATGCGGCCCGCCGCCGCCAGCGCCGCCAGCACCAGCGTGGGCATAATCTGGCGCAGGCCCGGTCGCGACGCCTCGTAGCCTGCAAAGAACAGCGCAAGCACCAGCGCCACCACGACAAGCATGGCGAGCGCCGCCTGCTCAACGCCCGCCAGCAACGCCGTTGCCATCACCGCCGGCACCGCCAACAACAGCGGAATCTCCAGTTTTGTGAGTAAACGCGAGAAACGACAGTCCGTCATCCCATCACGCCCTATAGAACACGTTGTCGGCAAAGAAGTCGGCCGGGGGCTCCACGCAGGCAATCTCGCCGTCAAACATCATGGCGACGTCGTCGGCTACCTGCTCGGCAAAGTCCAAATCGTGCGTAGCCATGATGACGGTGCCGCCAGCCTTCGCATGGTCACGCAGGGCACGGGCGATGATGCGGCGGCTGGCCAGGTCCAAACCCTTGGTGGGCTCATCGAGCAATAGCAGCTCGGGGCCAATCAACAGCAGCTTTGCCAACGCAAGCAGCTGGCACTGACCGCCCGAAAGATCGTACGGGTGACGCGCCTCCAAGCCCGCCAGACCCAGGCGCGCTGTCTGCTCCCGTGCTGCGGCCTCGTCGTATCCGCAGGTCGAGGCCCATTCCATCAGCTCATCGCGAACCGTCTCGGCAACCAGCAATGCCTTGGGATTCTGTGGCAGCAGCGCCGCCGAGGCCGCTTCGCGCACCATGCGGCCGCGCTGCAGCTTGGCGGTCTTCGCCAGCACCGAGAGCATCGTCGACTTACCGCATCCGTTGCCGCCCACGATTGCATGCACCGCGCCAGCCGAAAACGAAGCATCGAGCCCGCGCAGCACCCAGCCGGACGCTCGATCGTAGCGAAACCAGCCTTCCGACAGGGTGGTAGCCGACCCGCCGTGCATTTTTTGGAGTATTCTGCTTCCATCCGTGCGCGAGAAGGCTTCCGAGCCGTTCTCGAGCGACGTTTGCGCCACAAATTCGGACGATTTGTCCAATTCCGAACTTTTTTTCGCGCTCGATACGTCCCCGGGCGGCTCCAGAGAGCCCAAATTGTCCTCACGCCTGCTGAATACTCCTTTATTTGCACATCGGATGGCACCCCACCCCAACATGTCATCGGAAAACAGCGATTCTCGGCGTCCCAAAGAAGCCATATCCGCCACCTCGCGCACGCGACCGTCCTCAATCCGGTACGCACACGTCGCGTATTCGAGCATTGGGCGCGGCTGATGCGTCGCCACAACAACCGTGCAGCCCAGCTCGCGATTCACACGAAACAGCGCGTGCAGGAAATTCTTCTCCGCAACCGGATCAAGCTGAGACGTGGGCTCGTCGAGCAGCAGCACGCGCGGGCGCAGCGTCAGAACGGCCGCCAACGACAGCAACTGTTTGCGACCGCCCGAAAGCGTGTCAGTATCGCGGTGAAGCCAATCTTCCAGCCCAAAGAAATAGCTGGTCTCAGCTACGCGACGGCGCATCTCATCACGCGCTAGCCCCAAGTTTTCCAGGCCAAACGCCATCTCGTGCCACACGGTTTCGCACACGATCTGGTTCTCGGGATCCTGGAACACATAGCCCACGCGCTCCGCCGATGCCCGCACATCCATGTCGGCGACGTTCTCGCCCAGCACGAGCAGTTCGCCAGTGCGCTCGCCCGCCGGAGCGATCTCGGGCTTGAGTAGCGACAGCAACGTCGACTTACCCGATCCGGTACCGCCGACAAGCAGCGCAAATGCACCTTGGGGAACAGACCAGTCGAGTCCCTCGAGCACCGCAGCATCCGCATCGGGGTAGGCAAAGCTCAGGCTCCGCACCTCAATCGCCGGCATATCCGGGCCGTATGCCGCGCCCGACACCGGTCCCCTATCCAACCGAGCCATCAGCCGAACCTCTTCTCATCGATCGCATGCAACACGCAGGGCAGCATCATCCAGGCAGCGTACACGACATAGCCCAGCCACGGCGCCGGCACCGATAGTTGCGGGTAAAACGAATACTGCGTTGTCGCGGTCCATGCCACCGCCACCGCAGCGGCACCAAACACCGCAAGCCCAACCAGCGCGGCAACATCGCCGCGACCCAGCCGATACCGCGCGTACGTCGTGCGACGTGTCGCGGCGCCCCATCCACGGGAGCGCATGGCGTCCGCGCGCTCCAGCGAATCTTCCATGCCCCAGCCCATCAACACGCTCGATGCCCGTAGGCGCGAACGCACGGGATCGGCCGGCGCGCGACCCGGCACATCAATCGCATCCTGCACCGCCAGTACCGTACGACCGCGGCGTAAAAACTGCGGGATAAGCCGCATGCACATCGAGATCATGAGCGCGAGCACCGGCGCGGCGTTGCCCAAAAGCGCAAGTACCTTGTCGTATTCGAGCATCGACGCCGCGGCCTCAAACCACAGCACGCTCGCCACGAACAGCCCGCCCATGCACAGGCCGTAAACCATGCTCTCTAGATACACCGCACGCATGCCAATACGAAACAGCTCCGTCGAGCCCGATGCACTAAACAGCGGATTGAGCACCGCAATGATCAAAATCACCGGCAGCTGCCAGCGAAGCGCGCCCAACGTGCGCGCAACACCGCGCGTCGCAAGCCCGTACGCCAACCCGCCCGCAAGCGATAGCGCAATCAGCACCGGTTGCATCGAGAACATGGTGAGCCCCAACGTCAGCACCATGTAGAGCGCCGGCACCGCCGGATGCGACATCGAAAATGCCGCGACGGGTTCGTTGCCCGATTCCTCTCGCATGGTGTCCACGGGCATCCCCATCCCCTCGCTCAAACGTCAACGCCGCAGCGCCGCCACCATACACAACCAGCGCAAACGCCGTACCGCCGGCCCAAGCCTCAGCTGCCGCGCATCAATCGTTACGCGCTCATCATATGCCTGCGGTATCATATTGCGCCGTGTATCGTTTCCAAACACACGTCTCTATAACGTAACAGGAGATCACATGGACGCAACCGCAATTATCCTCGCCGCCGGCGAGGGCACCCGCATGAAGTCGAACCACTGCAAGGTTTCGCACAAGATTCTAGGCAAGCCCATGGTTCAGTGGATCGTCGACGCCACCATCAAGGCCGGCTGCAGCCGCGTCGTGGTCGTCATCGGCAGCCACGCCGACGAGATGCGCGCCCTCATCGATGGCGCCTACGCCAACAGCGCCACCAAAGTCGAGTGCGTCGAGCAGACCGAGCGCCTGGGCACCGGCCATGCCGTCAAGGTCGCGCTCGAGGCCTGCGGCATCGCGCAAGGCCCCGTCGTCGTGCTCAACGGCGACCTGCCGCTCATCACCGCCGACACCGTCGCCAAGTTCGCGCAGACCGTCGCCACCGGCGAGCTCGCCTGCACCGTCATGACCATGACCCCGCCCGATCCTTTTGGCTACGGCCGCATCAAGCTGGGCGCCGATGGTCAGATCGAGCGCATCATCGAGCAGAAGGACTGCACGCCCGAGCAGGCCGCCACGCTGCTGGAGTGCAACGCCGGCTGCTACGCCTTCGACGGCGCGCAGCTTGCCGCCCACATTAACGAGATCGGCAACGACAACGCGCAGTCCGAGTACTACCTGCCCGACATGCTCGAAATCCTCAAGGGTCACGGCCAGGCAGTCTCCATCTTCCACTGCGACGACTACCGCGACGGCCTGGGCGTCAACAGCCGCATCCAGCTCGCGCAGCTCACCGCCATCGCGCGCGACCGCATCAACGAGCACTGGATGGCAGAAGGCGTCACGTTCATCGACCCCACGCAGGCCTGGATCGGTCCCGACGCCACCATCGGCCGCGACACCGTCGTGTGGCCGCAGACGCATCTGATCGGTCACGTCACCGTGGGCGAGGAGTGCCAGCTCGGCCCCAACAGCCGCCTCACCGACACCACCGTCGGCAGCGGCTGCATCATCGATGAGACCATCGCCATCGAGGCCGTCATCGAGAACGGCGTCGACTGCGGCCCGCGCGCCTACCTGCGCCCGGGCACCCACATGCTCGACGGCTCCAAGGCCGGTACGCACGTGGAAATCAAGAAGTCCACGATCGGCGAGGGTTCCAAGGTGCCCCACCTGTCCTACATCGGCGACACCACCATGGGCTCCGGCGTCAACGTAGGCGCGGGCTCTATCACCTGCAACTACGACGGCGTCCACAAGCACAAGACCGTCATCGGCAAGGATGCCTTCATCGGTTCTGACACCATGATGGTCGCGCCCGCCCAGATTGGCGACGGTGCGCTCGTGGCCGCCGGCTCCGTCATCACCGAGCCGGTCCCGGCCGACGCACTCGGTCTGGGCCGCGCCCGTCAGGTAAATATTGAGGGCTGGGCCGCCGATTATCGCCGTCGTCTGCACGAGGACGACGAGGCATAACGTTTCACCAAGCACAAAAGGAGCTGTTCCATGGGGACGGCTCCTTTTTCTATCGTGACCTGCGCGACCGGATGAGTGGTCGGTTCGTGTCCGTTGACGGTAAAGACGTTATCAAGACCCGATTAACCCCGCCGCACGGTTACAATGCAAAAAGGCATCTATATGGCATTCGATGTATAAAGGAGAAGGGTAATGCCGATTAATGATCCCGAGAAGTCGGAGAATATGCGCAAGTCCATCCGCGTGTATTCCGGTTCCTCCAACCGTCCCCTCGCTCAGAAGATCGCTGAGTACCTTGGGGTCGAGCTTTCGGGCCTTACGCTAAAGCAGTTCGCCAACGGTGAGATTTACGCCCGCTACGACGAGACCGTCCGCGGCGCCGACGTCTTCCTGATTCAGTCCGTGGCCGGCGGCAACGTCAACGACATGCTCATGGAGCTGCTCATCGCCACCGACGCTGCCAAGCGCGCATCCGCCCGCTCCATCACCGCCGTCATCACCCACTACGGCTATGCCCGCCAGGACCGCAAGGCCGGCCCGCGCGAGCCCATCACCGCCCGCCTCGTCGCCAACCTGCTCGAGCGCGCCGGCGTCGACCGCATCATCACCCTCGACCTGCACCAGGGCCAGATCCAGGGCTTCTTTGATATCCCGGTCAACCACCTGTCCGCACTGCCGCTGTTTGGCCAGTACTACAACGACATGCACTTCGACACCGATAACCTGGTTGTCGTCTCCCCCGACGTGGGTCGTGCCAAGGCCGCCAAGAAGCTGTCCGACATGCTCGGCTGCGACCTGGCCATCGCCCACAAGGGCCGTCCGCGCCACAACGCCGCCGAGGTCATGGGCATCATCGGTGACATCAAGGGCAAGACCTGCATCATCAACGACGACATGATCGACACCGCTGGCACCCTGTGCGCCAACGTCAAGGAGCTCAAGGCTATGGGCGCTGGCGACATCTACGTCTGCGCCACCCACGGCATCTTCTCCGGTCCGGCCATCGAGCGTCTGAACGACGCCCCCATCGTCGAGTGCGTCGTCACCGACGCCATTCCCGTCGAGGTCGGCGGCAAGATCAAGACTATCTCGGTCGCCGAGGAGTTCGCCCAGGCCATCTCCGCCGTTTACCACGAGGAGCCCGTCTCCACGCTCGTCGGCGGCGACTTCGCGCTGTAGTCGCTCGACCCTCGCATCCCTCCGGAAGCCCCGGACACGCCTGCGGGGTTATCACGCGAACGTCCTCGCCGCTTTGCGGCTGCGGGATGTTCGCTTTGATAACCCCTCCCGGCGTGTCCGGGGCTTCCTGCTGTCTCGGGGCAGCTGTTTTCTGAAATGACTTTGCTGCAACCTTTCCTCGCATTCGGCGGGCGTGGTAGCCTTTGTCGTTGATTGAACTATTTACGTAACGGAGGACAAACATGGCAGCTGCACAGCCGCTTAAGATTCGCATGGTTGCCGGACTTGGCAACCCCGGCGAGGAATATGCCGAGACCCGTCACAACGCTGGCTTCAAAGCGATCGACGAGCTGGCCCGTCAGGCCGGTGTCACGTACTGGAAAAACCAAGCAGGCGCCGAGGTCGCGCTCATCAATATCAACGATGCCGAGGAAGAGGGCGGCAAGCGCCAGATCGTGCTGGTCAAGCCGCAGTCGTACATGAATACCTCGGGTGGCCCCATCTCCAAGCTCTGCCGCGAGTACAAGATCAAGGCCGAGGAGCTGCTCGTCATCCACGACGAGCTCGATATTCCCGCCGGCGACGTCCGCGTTAAGGTGGGCGGCGGCCACGCCGGTCACAACGGCCTGCGTTCCATCATCGACAAGATGGGCAGCCGCGACTTTAGCCGTATCCGCACCGGCATCGGCAACCCTCCCGGCAAGATGGCCGTCGCCGACTACGTTCTTAAGCAGCTGCGCGCCCGCGAAGCCGAGGATTTCCAGGACACCTGCGCCCGCGCCGCAGATGCCGCCGGTCTGGCCATCGTCCACGGCGTAATCTACGCCCGCGATCACGTAAACGGCGCCGCTTCCGCCAACGGCAAGCACTAAAACCTACCATTTAGGGATGTTTATTTTGGCAGGTTTCATCTGCGGAAACGCCGCGGCGGCTGCGTCGCAATAAACCCTGTGCCGCTATACATATGCAACGCCCCAAAGGGGCCGGCCTCAACGAAGCGCGAGGCCGGCCCCCTTTGCCGTTTTGCCTGATAAAACCGACCAAAATAAACCTGTCCCTTTTTGGCAGGTCACTTTTCCCACCTGCCGAAGACACACGTAAACAGCATGTCCATGAGGGTATAATTTGCACCGTATGTCTGCACAACGCCTGTGCGCGTACGGTTTTACTCGGGCTACCGTCCATTTCCGTGGAGGCACGGTTCGGCGGCCCTAACAAGAGAGGGGTTCTATGTATAAGATCCTGGAGAAGACGCAGTTCTCGGAGAAGGTGTTCAAGTTCCGCATCGAGGCGCCTGCAATCGCCAAGCATGCGCACGCTGGACAGTTCCTCATGGTCCGCGCCAACGAGACGGGCGAGCGTGTCCCGTTTACCCTGGCCGGCTGGAACGGTGACGAGGGCTGGGTCGAGTTCATCTTCATGGTGATCGGCAAGACCACCGAGATGCTTTCCACCTACGAGGCAGGCGAGTCGCTGCGCGACGTCGTGGGCCCGCTGGGCGTTCCCACCGAGATGGCCGAGGGCCCCTGCGCCGTCATTGGCGGCGGCGTCGGCCTGGCAATTGCCTTCCCGGTCGCCAAGCACCTGGTCGAGACCGGCCACGAGGTTCACGCCATCATGGGCGCCCGCACCAAGGACCTCCTGCTCATGGAGGACCAGTTCCGCGAGCTCCTCGACGAGGACCACATCCACATCACCACCGACGACGGCTCCTACGGCGAGCAGGGCGTTGTCACCGCTCCGCTGGAGCGTCTGCTGCAGGACAAGGCCGTGAGCCAGGTCTTCTGCGTCGGCCCCGTTCCGATGATGAAGTTCTCGACCCTCACCGCCCAGAAGTACGACACCCCCATCACCGCGTCCCTCAACCCCATCATGGTTGACGGCACCGGCATGTGCGGCTGCTGCCGCGTCGAGGTGGGCGGCGTGACCAAGTTCGCTTGCGTCGACGGCCCCGACTTCGATGCCACCCTGGTCGACTGGGATGACCTTCGTGCCCGCCAGGCCGCTTACCGTTCCGAAGAGGGCGAGTCCCTCAAGGCCTATGAGGAAAAGAGCTGCGCATGCCACTAGTTAACGGTCGTTTCGTTGCCGATATGAAGTCGCCCCGCACCCCCGATAACGAGGAGCCGGCTGCCGAGCGCGCCTGCGACTTCCGCCCCGTCGACAAGGGCTTCACCGAGGAGATGGCGCTGGCCGAGGCCGAGCGCTGCCTCAACTGCAAGAAGCCGTTCTGTGTTGAGGGCTGCCCCGTCAACATCAACATCCCCCGCTTTATCGAGCAGATCCGCGCGAAGGACTTCGGCGGCGCTCTCGATACCATCCGCGAGGACTCCATGCTTCCCGCCATCTGCGGCCGTGTCTGCCCGCAGGAGAACCAGTGCGAGGGCAAGTGCATCCGTGGTAAGAAGTCCGAGCCCGTGGCCATCGGCCAGCTCGAGCGCTTCCTGGGTGATCGCCCCGAGCTCGCCTCCACGCCCAAGATGGCCCCCAAGAACGGCAAGAAGGTCGCCGTCGTCGGCTCCGGCCCGTCCGGCATCACCTGCGCCGGCGAGCTCGCCCGTAACGGCTTTGACGTTACCGTCTTCGAGGCCTTCTTCACCGGCGGCGGCGTGCTGGTCTACGGCATCCCCGAGTTCCGTCTGCCCAAGGCAGTCGTCAAGCGTGAGATTGACGGCCTTGAGGACATGGGCGTCAAGTTTGAGTACAACTCCGTCGTGGGCAACATGGCCACGGCCGAGGAGCTGTTCGAGCAGGGCTTCGACGCCATCTACGTGGCAACCGGCGCTGGCCTGCCAAAGTTCCTCAACGTCCCCGGCGAGAACCTGCCCAACGTCTTCTTCGCGAACGAGTACCTCACCCGCGTGAACCTGATGAAGGCCAACAAGTTCCCCGAGTACGATACCCCCACCAAGCACGGCAAGAACGTCGTCGTCTTTGGTGGCGGCAACGTGGCTATGGACGCCGTCCGTACCGCCAAGCGTCTGGGCGCCGAGCACGCCATCATCGCTTACCGCCGTACCGAGGACGAGATGCCCTGCCGTCGCGCCGAGCTGCACCATGCCAAGGCCGAGGGCGTCGAGGTTCTGCCGCTTGTCTCCCCGCTCGAGTTTGTCGCTGGCGAAGACGGCTCCGTGTGCGCCGTCAAGGTCCAGAAGATGGAGCTCGGCGAGCCCGACGAGTCCGGCCGTCGTCGCCCGGTGCCCATCGAGGGCGCCATCGAGGAGATTCCCTGCGACGTCGCAATCTCGGCTATCGGCACCAACGCCAACCCCTTCGCAAAGAAGATCGGCGGCAAGATGGAGCTCAACAAGTGGGGCTACATCGTTGCCGACGAGGAGACTGGCCAGACCACCGATCCCCGCATCTGGGCTGGCGGCGACATCGTCACCGGTGCCGCTACGGTCATTCTGGCGATGGGCGCCGGCAAGAAGGCCGCTGCCTCCATCACCAAGAGCCTGCTGGGCGAGTAATCACCTACAGCGCTAGCCATCAAACGGCAAAGTCCCCGTCGAGCACACGCCCGGCGGGGACTTTTTCTATGCCGGCCGCCCCAACCACCACAAAGGAGACAGGCATCTTTGTGGTGGTCGGGGGTCTGGTCGGTCGTTTTGTCTCAATCTGTAACAGTTAGAGGCCAAATTCCTCGCCACGTGTTACAGATCGAGACGTTAGGTTAGCGGCTGAACAGTTCGTCTCAATCTGTAACACCTAGAGCCCAACTATCAGGTTTGGTGTTACAGATCGAGATTTTGTAAAAGCCGAGAATGGGCGCTGCCACCAAAAGCCTAGCGCTTGCGGCGCTTGGTTGCGGCGATGCCGGCAGCGGCAACGGTTGCGCCGGCGATGCCAAGGGCCGCTGCCGCCGTCGCGGCGTTGTCGCCCGTGGCGGCCAGAGTGCCCACGGACTTCTGGGCAGCGGTGGCCTTCGCGGCCGGCTTGGAGGCAGCAGTCGTGGAACTCGCCTGAGTCAGCGTCACGGACGGCGTGCCAGTCTCACTTCCGCCGCCTGGCTGCGGCGTGGGAGCCGGGGTAGGCTCAGGCTGCGGCGTGGGCTCAGGCTCGACCGCATCTCCGGAGCTGATTACCACGCTGCGGGCAACCTCGTCGGAGGTCCTAACATCCCGGATAGTGGACGACCCGGCAGCACCGATGACGAGTCCGTTTCCCGTAGTTTCTCGCACAGTGCCGCCGGCGGGAGTCGTAACTACCGATCCGCCATCAATTGAGAGACAAGGGGCTGCATCACCTTGATTGACAGCGTAGATTGCCGCTGCATTACCCGACACCTCAACATTTGAATTAATGATGTCAATTCGAGGGATGGCGGACTGGGAGCCGGACTGGGAATATATTCCGTAGCCATGTTTACGACTGTGACCAGTTCCGTCACCGCATCGAACTGTAAGGCTCGAATTCTCGACGAGCACCCGCGACACGCCGTCCTGCGCGCGCATCCAAACACCATCCAAAACCTCGACACTATCACTCGCCACGAGCGTAGCATCCGCCCCGTTGGTAATACTCAAATATGTATCCTTACCCCCGGACGAATACAGGGCGACCGACAACATGTTTGCATTACGCGCCGCCGCATCTAATTTTGCGTTATCCACCGCGATGCGGCCTCCATGCTCGGAGGAGATGTTTTCGGCATAGACTGCAACGGCATTGAGCCCCCCATTCGCCTCCGCCTCGACGTGGACGTCGGCGCCCTCGTTAATGGTTATGTTGCCTGCCCGCGTATGAATGCCGATGGTATGAGGCACTTTGTTCGTTGCCGTCACGTTAACGTTGGCACCGCGGATGTCCACGTCGCCGCCGGCCTTACCGTCCCCCGAAACCGCTATCGTATCGGTCCCGGCCGTCGCGTTGAGAGTCACGTCGCCCGAGATGGCAAGGCTACCGCACTCGACCTTAACAGCGCTCCTGCTCTTCTGTGGTTCGGCCGTCGCGTTGAGGGTTCCCTCCCCCGTGATGGCAAGGTTGCCGTCCTTGACCTCGATAGCGCTCTGCAAGGAATCGGCCGTTACGGTGTTGGTGCCCGTCACGCCGATATTGAGGTTGCCCTGAGCGCTGATACCGGCGCCGTTGTAGCCATTGAGCTTCATGTCGTCGGCGCCGTCCCAGGACCACGTTCCGGCCTCGTCGCCGGCGCCCTTGTTGTACTGCGTGCCGCCGACGTTGACCCATTTGGCGGCGAGCGCCACGCTGGGTAGCAGCAGCTGACCGACCATGAGCGCGCAAGCCCCCGCGCAGGCGAGCTTGGCGCCCACGCGTCGCCACGTTCCGTGGGAGAGCGCGCACGCGCGGCCGTGGTCGATTGGGTTGTCATGGATTTGCTTTCGCATATGAGCCTCCTTGTCGTAAGGGGTGCTTCTGTAACACCATGTTACGGGAAGATATCCGGATCCCGGGGCACAAATTCTCATGTGGCGCACCTGCCAGCGCAAAAGGCAACGAGCATGCGATTGCCAAGCGCGCCCCCCGAAAGGCCTGCCATCAATCCCTTTGTTGAGCCCTCTCATGCCCTCGCCAAACAGGCATGCTGGAGCATCGCGCTCGTCATGATTCTTGCCTGCTTGTTCTCGACCCTCGACAACGTGGTCACACTCTCCAACGCCCACGGCACCATTGCCGTGCAAGCCTGGCCGCGCCTCTTTTTGGCGGCAAGCGGCCTTGCCGCCGGTTTTATCTTTGATCTTGCCGAGCGCCGCTACATGGGACTTGTCATGCTCGGCATCGCCGTGCTCTCGACCATTTCCATCCTGGCCGTGGAGGCCGGCGCCGATCCCAACCTGGGCCTTGTCGTCTTTTACCTGAGCTCGGGCTTTTTCGTCACGTTCTTTACCGCCACCTTTACACAGCTGGCACCGCGCATGCATGCGCCCGCCCTTTGGGCTGGCATGGGCCGCGCCGCCAACAATGTATGCGCTTTCACCACATCGGGCATCTCGCTTGCCCTCGTGACCTCGGGCAACGTTGCTCTCATCATGATCGGCGCGCTCGTTTTGCTCGTCGCCGCCTGCGCAGCATTCGTGGCAGCCGGCTTGTTCCGCCTGCCCCAAACCGAGCAGGAGCGCGAACATCAACAGCTTGCCGAGGAGGCACTGGCAGCACCGAGTATCGAGGAGCAGCGTCAGGCCTTCATCACCGATCACGCTCTCACCCCGCGCGAAGTCGACGTGCTCGTGGCCGTAACCCAGGACGAACGCCCGCTCAAGCAGATCGCCGAGGAGCTCGGCATCTCGATGCGCATGGTACAGCGCCACCTGAGCTCTATCTACCAAAAGACCGACACGCAGACGCGCGCCGGTCTCACCAAGGTCTTCCCCTCGGCCTAAAACAAAAACCACCACAAAGGTGCCTGTCCCCTTTGTGGTGGTTTTTGGTCGGTTAGCCTTCGAGCTGCGCTACTTTGTAGCGGTAGGCCGCGGCGATAACGTCTTTGCAGCCCTCGCGGCCCAGCTTGGCGCGGTTGACGACGATGTCCTTGCCGCTCGTCATCTTCCACTTTCCGGCACTGTAGCGCTTATAGAACGCCTCGCGCGCCTTCTGCTGCTGCTTGACCAGCTTGGCGCCCTTCTTTTTGTTAAGGCCGCGCTTCTTGCGCACGATCTCGACACGGTCCTCAAAGGGTGCGGTCACCAACACGGCAATGTGGTTGGGGTTGTTGCGCAGCAGATAATCGGACAGACGGCCTTCGATAATGCAGCTCTCGGTCTCGCCCAGATCCAAAATCACCTGGCTCATCTTTTGGAACAACTTGTCCGAGTACGAACGTGCGTCGTAACGGTCGGGCAGAAACGCCATGTTCTCCACGGCCAGGCGCTCGTCGTAGGCAGCCATCTTGTCGAGCGACTCGCCCGCGCGCAGCGACGCACGCACCAGCAGCTCGTTATCGTACAGCGGAATCCCCAACTCGTCGGCAAGCATGCGACCAATCTCGTGGCCCTCGGCGCCAAAGTCGCGCGCGATGGTAATGACCACAGGATTCTTCTTATTCTCCAGATCGCTCATCGCGATTCCTTTCTCTATGTGACAAAGGGACAGTCCCTTTGCCACATTCTACGCTGCCACCATTCGCCTCTGATATGCGCGGACCAGCAACGAAATACCAAAGTTGAGCACAAAGTACATCGCAAACACCAGGCCATAGAGCATAAGCACCTGCGACAGATCGATCGCGTGGGCCATCACGACGTTTGCCGTGTACATGAGCTCGGCCACGTTAATGCCCGAAAGATACGAGCTGTCCTTGATGACAGTCGTGCACTGGCTAAACAGCGCCGGAATGATCGTCTTAAACGTCTGCGGCAGAATGATGTAGCGCATGGTGGCAAAGAAGCCGAAGCCCTGGCTCTGCGCTGCCTCAAACTGGCCTCGTGGAATCGAGTTGAGGCCGCCGCGCACAATCTCGGCCATAACAGCGCTGGTAAACAGCGTAAAGGCGATGGTCGAAATCACAATGTCCAAACCCTGCACCGTAAAGTAGATAAACAGGATCCACAGCAGGTTCGGCGTGCAACGGAACAACTCGATATAGGCGCTCACCAAAATACGGAACGGGCGGGGCGCATAGCTCTTAACGAGCGCCAGCACCGTGCCAAAGATGAGCGAGAAAAAGATCGACAGCGCCGAGATCTCGATCGTCTTAACAAAGCCGCCCCAAATGTAGAGCAGGTTGGTCGCGTTGAAGATTTCCATGCGCTAGGCCTCCTCTACGTTGTCGAGCCCCAGCTCGGCCAGGCTCACGCCGCGCGGACGCTCCTTGGAGCGGCGCTCGAGCCACTGCACCAGCATGGCGAGCGGAAAGCAGATGATGAAGTACATAAGGCAGCAGACGATGTATCCCTGCAGGTAACCGTACAGGCTTACAAAGTTGTCGGAACGGTACATAAGGTCACCGCCGGCCACAAGCGCCAGCACCGACGTGTTCTTGACCAGGTTGAGCGCCTGGTTACACAGCGGCGGCAGAATGATCTTAAATGTCTGGGGCAGCACGATGTACCAGTACGCCTGCGCACGGGTGAAGCCCTGGCTCTGGGCCGCCTCCATCTGACCGCGCGGAACCGCCTCGATACCAGTGCGGATGACCTCCGAAATGTAGGCCGCGTGATACAGGCCCACACCCAAGAAGCCCAGTACGAACGGCGCAATGCGCACCGGCTGGTCGGCACCGGTTATGGCCTGCAAAAACTGCGGACCGGCCATGTACATAAAGAGCACCTGCACGGGCAACGGGGTGTTCTGGTAAAACTCCACGTACACGCGGCTTATGGCGCGCAACACGCGCGAACGAGTGGTAGAGAACACGCCCAGCAGCGTACCCAGCACTAGCGACAGAAGCAGACCGGCAACGACCACCTGCAGCGTCACGCCAAAGCCCTCCCAGAAGGGCCCCATGTTTTGAAATGTCGTCGACCAACGGTCGGCGTCAAATAATCCTTCGAGCATTTGATTCCTTCCTTGGACGATGCGCCTATACAAGACCCCAGGTCTTGACCTCTTGATCGAGCCAGCCGTCGGCCAGGCGATCGCAAATCACCTGATCGACCACGGCCGAAAGGTCGCAGCCCTTCTTGGTCGCCACGCCGTAGCCCTGCTCGCCAAACTTGACCTCGGGCTGCAACAGCTCAACGGTCTCATTCATGTAACCGGCCAGCGTGGAGCGGTCCATGGCAAAGACGTCGATATTGCCGGCGTCGAGCGAACTCTTGATGATGGGGTAGCCGCTAAAGGCCCTAAACTCGGGCTTACAGCTAATGCCGTTGTCCTTGATCATCTGCTCGATCAGGCCCTGCGTGTTAGAGCCCTGACTCACGCCGATAACCTTGCCGTCCAGGTCCTCAATCGAGGTAAAGCCCGAACGCTTCTTGACCATGAGTCCCACGTAGTCGGTGCGGTACGGCGTCGAGAAATCCCAGCTCTTCTTGCGCTCGTCGGTGATGGTGTAGGTCGCCGCGACCACATCGAGCTGGCCGTTATCGATCAGCGGGCCGCGCGTCTTGGGCGTTACGTCGGTAAACTCGACAAGCTCCTGGGCACGGGCCTCCTTGTAGCTCACGCCAAAGACGGCGGCCGCGATCTGGTAGCACAAATCGACTTCCATGCCCTCAAAGCGACCCTTGGCGGTGTCGTAATAGCCGTAGCCGGGAACGTCCTTCTTAACGCCGGCATTCAGATGGCCACGCGACTTGATGGCCGCAAGCTTAGACCCCTTGTCGGAGCCCTCGCCGCTGGTGGAGTTGCCGCAACCGGCAAGCGCGGTCCCCGTCAGCGCAAGCATGCCGGCGCCCGCCAGCTGCAAAAAGTGACGGCGCGACACGGCCGCCCTCGTCATATCCGTCATGTCCATCACCGCGCCTAGTGCAAAATCTTGGACAGGAACTCGCGGCAGCGCGGGTTCTCGGGGTTATCGAAGAAGTGCTCGGGCGTGCCCTCCTCCAGGATGCGGCCGTCCTCCATAAAGATGACGCGGTCGGCCACCTGGCGCGCAAAGCCCATCTCGTGCGTCACGCAGATCATGGTGATGTCCTCCTGCGCGAGCTCAATCATAACGTCCAAGACTTCCTGGACCATCTCGGGGTCGAGCGCCGAGGTCGGCTCGTCAAACAGGATGATGGGCTGCTTGGTGCACAGGGCACGGGCGATGGCGATGCGCTGCTGCTGACCGCCCGAGAGATTCTGCGGATACTCGCCGGCCTTATGCGCCATGCCAACACGCTTGAGCGCGGCAACAGCGATCTCGGTCGCCTCCTCCTTGCTCTTCTTTTGAAGCTTGATGGGCGCGAGCGTCAGGTTGCCGAGCACCGTCATGTTGGGATACAGGTTGAACTGCTGAAACACCATGGAACTATACTTGCGAGCCATCTCCAGGTGATTCTTTTTGGTGAGCGGCGTACCGTCGATGACGACCTCGCCCGACGTGGGCTCCTCCAGATAATCGACGCAACGGATGAGCGTCGACTTACCCGAACCGGAAGGCCCGATCATTACGAGCTTCTCGCCGCGCTTGACGGTGAGATTGATATCTTTGAGCACATGCAGGTCGCCAAAGTACTTGTTGAGATGCTTGATCTCGATCATGTCTGCCATGAATGTCCCTTTCCTGCGCTTACACGAATTGCACTATTGTACGGAAAGAACCACGTTTCCGCAGCCCACACTACATTCCCGTAAAGAACCCGCAACCTTCCACCCACTCATTGGGGACAGACTTAAATGAGTACCTGCTCATTGGGCACTCATTTAAGCCCGTCCCCAATGAGCGCCCAGCCCAGCAAAAAGGGGCGCGACCATGACGGCCACGCCCCCTCAACATCAACTATGTACCACTCGGCCCTTACGCAAGCTTTGCACCGACGATCTTTGCCGCAGCAGGCTTATCGAAGTTGCCGCCGGTGGCCTTGCCGAGTGCACCCATGACCTGGCCCATCTGCTTCTTGGACGTGGCGCCCAGCTCGGCGATGACCTGCTCGATCAGGGCCTCGAGCTCCTCGCCCGAAACCTGCGCGGGCAGCAGGCTTTCCAGAATCTTGACCTGCTCGGTCAGGTTGTCGGTACGCTCCTGGTCGGTGCCGGCCTTGATGGACATCTCCAGCGTCTCGCTCGTCTGCTTGATCAGACGCTTGATCATGTTGTTGACGTCTTCCTCGGTCACATCGCGGCGCTCGTTAACCTCGATATTCTTCACCTCGGCCTTGACCTGGCGAATGATGGACAGGCGAACCTTGTCCTTGGCCTTCATGGCCGCGATCATTTCCTTCTGCAGCTCTTCGTTGGTCATCTGCAAATCCTCTCTAATAGCGTGGGCGGCACTCGCGCGAGCACCGCCCCATGATTACTCAGTCGTCGACGAATCGTCGGTCGAGCTCTTGGTGACGCCCTTCAGACTCACGTTATAGGGTACGTCCTTGGGCATGGGGTTGACGGTAATGTCGGCGTCCTTCTTGTACTGCTCCAGCCACTCGCTGTATGCAGCGCTGGCCGCCTGCGTCTTCACCACGTTGGAGACGTACTTCTTGATGTCCTTGGGTACCTGCTTGATGTCATCAACCTGATTATCGACATGGAAGTAGTCGGTGCACTTGATGATGTGGTAGCCATAGGTCGACTCGACGACTTCGCTCACGTCGCCCTTGTTGAGTCCCTCGAGCGCCGTCTGGTAGCTGTCGACGAAGGTGGTGAGCTTATCCCAGCCCACATCGCCCTTCTTCTCCTTGGAACCGGTGTCCTCGGAGTACTGCTCAACGGCGTCCTCAAAGCTCAGCTCGCCGGAGTTGATCTTGTCCAGACACTCCTGCGCCTTGGCCTTGGCGGCAGCCTTGTCCTCGTCGGAAGCGTCGGAATCAACCTTGATCAGGATGTTCGACGAGCGGCGGGCGTCGTTGTAGCTGGACAGGTTTTCGTTGATGTAATCGACAATCTCGCTGTCCTTGGGCTTGCTCGTGGGCGCGACGGCATCCTTGAGTTTCTGCTGCGCCAGACTCTCCTTGAGTGAGTCCTTGTAGGTGTCCTCGGTATAGCCGTAGGTCTTGAGGGTCTTCTTAAAGGCCTTGGCGCCGCCCGCGCTCTTGCACGCGTCCTTCCAAGCCTTCTCGACCTCCTCATCCGACACCGTCACGCCGTTCTCCTTCTGTGCCTGTTGAAGCAGAATCTGCTGCGTGTAGGAGTCGATGAGTTGCTTGCGGTACTTCTTGGGCGTGAGGTCGTTGTCAACCAGATACTGCGCCCAATCCTTGTCCTTGGTGTAGCCGTAGGACGTGCGCATGCTCATGATCTGCTTGGTCACGGTGTCCTCGGTGAGGTTGGTGCCGTTGATAGTAGCAGCAACACCGCCGGTCAGCTTGTAGCCCGAGGTGTCCTCTGCCTGCGACATAAGGCCGGAGCACGCCATGGCCGAGACGGAAAGCAGCATCGCCAGCACGCCGATGACCACCAGAACGATCTTGACGGTCTTAGACACGTACGTCTTGCGCTGCTTCTTACGAGAGCTGGAGGCAGCGCGAGCCTGCTGCTCGGGCGTCGGCGCGGCCTCGGAGTTCTTTTTCTTGTTTGCCATAGTTGGCCTTTCGCATCACGAATCGAACAAACGCCATTGTGTCACAACGCAGCCCCCGCGGCACGCTTGGTACATTGGGGACAGGTTAATCTGCACCATTTTGGTGCAAAGGGGACAGATGTGACACTTGGGGACGTTCTTTATGTGCCGGCACTTGGGGACTGTCCCTTACTGCCGGCAGAAAAGGAACGTCCCCAAGCGCCGACTCAGCCCCACCTTAGAAGTGGCGACGGATGGCGTCGACCATGCCCTGGGGCGTGGTCTGGCCGAGCACGTCGGCTGCGGCATCGGCGTCCATAAAGATGTTCATGAGCGCCTGCAGGGCCTCGACCTGGCCGCCCGGCTCGGCAATACCCAGATTGATGACGATCTGCGCCGGCACCGGAGCGCCCATGCCAGCCATAGCGTTAAATGTCACGGACGCGGCGGGCTTCACCACCGCGATATAGGGCTTGGCCACAAACCCCGGATCGGTATGCGGAATGGCAATGTTTGCCGCCGGCATGGCAAGACCCGTGGGATAGGCATCCTCGCGCGTGCGAACGGCGTCGAGCCAACCGGACGCAATGTAGCCGCGCGGGGCAAGCTCGCCCTCAAGCCGCGCGAACACCTCATCCGGCGTTGCACACTCCCAATCAAAAAACACCAGCTCAGGCGTAAACAGCGCTTCGTTATCCACCATGCGCTCACCTCTCTCGCCTAGTCACCTGCGACATTCTTGAATGACTAGTCGTTAAAGACCGTCGCAGGTGACTACCCAAAAACAAAAGGTGGCCACGCGCGCCTTGGCGCCAATGACCACCCTGACTACTCGGCTAAATTGTACTGTGCACCGCTAGCCGCGAGGCGCGTCAATTGCGACCTTGCCGCTCTCCAGCACGTGGACGCGGCCGTCGGCGAGCATTTGCACGACCTCGGGGTACAGCACGTGCTCAATCGCGTGGATGTGGCCCTCGAGCGTGTCGACATCCCAGCCCTCCTCAACAGCCAGCGCGCGCTGGGCGATGATAGGACCGTTGTCGTAGATCTCGTTGGCAAAATGCACGGTCACGCCAGTTACCTTGACGCCGCGCGCAAAGGCATCGTCAATCGCGTGCGCACCGGTAAAGCTCGGCAGCAGCGCCGGATGCAAGTTGACCACGCGGTTGGGAAACGCCGCCAGCAGCGGCGTGTGCACCATGCGCATGTAGCCGGCCATGACCACATACTCGCAACCGCGCTCGAGCAGCTCGTGCGCGATGATCTCGTCGGCGGCGATGGGGTCGGCGTAGACATCCTTGGACAGCGTGAGCGTCTGGATGCCCGCGCGCTCAGCGCGCTGCAAACCCTTAGCCGAAGGACGGCTCGACACCACAAGCTCAATCGAAGCGTTGAGCTTGCCGGCAGCGATCAGATCGATCAGCGCCTGCAGGTTGGTACCCGAACCGCTGATGAGCACACCGATCTTGAGTGGCTCGGCCGTATCGGTGCCGGTCGGACGGGTGTAGGGCACAGAGCCCAGGCCCTCGGCAGCAGCCATCTGCTCGTTAGCGCTCATCGGAGTACACGACCTTACCGGAGCCCTCGACGCACTCGCCCACGCGGAACGGCTTCTCGCCCAGCGCGACCAGAGCCTCGGTCACCGCGGCCTCGTCCTCGGGGGCGACGATCAGGCACAGTCCAACGCCCATGTTGAAGGTCTTGCACGCCTCGTTGGGCGCAAGCTCGGCCTGGCGCGACACATAGGTGATGACGGGCGGAACGTCCCAACCCATCTCGGCACCGTTGCGGGTGACCACGGCGTCGACGTCGTCGGCGAGCGCGCGGTTGAGGTTCTCGGTAATACCGCCGCCAGTGATGTGGGCGATGGCGTGCACCGGAGCGCCGCCGCGGAGCAGCTCAAGAACCGGCTTGACGTAGATGCGCGTGGGGGCCAGCAGAGCGTCTGCCAGCGATGCACCACCAAGCTCCTCGAGCGGGCGGCTCAGCTCCTCGGCCTTAGCGGCGGCCTCGGGCGTGCCCGGCTTAATACCGTCGACGCCGATGACCTTACGCACGAGCGAGTAGCCGTTGGAGTGCACACCGGTGGAAGGCAGGCCCAGAATCACGTCGCCGGGGCGGACGTTCGCGGGGTCGAGCATCTTGGGACGATCGACGACACCCACGGTAAAGCCGGCGAGGTCGTAGTCGGCAGGCGCCATGACGCCGGGGTGCTCGGCCATCTCGCCGCCCACGAGCGCGCAGCCCGCGAGCTTGCAGCCATCGGCCACGCCCTTGATGATCTTTGCCATGTGCTCGGCCTCGATGTGACCGATGGCAACGTAGTCCAGGAAAAACAGCGGCTCGGCGCCCGAAGCCAGAATGTCGTTGACGCACATAGCGACCAGGTCCTGGCCCACCGTCTCGTGACGGTCCATGATCTGGGCGAGCACGAGCTTGGTGCCCACGCCGTCGGTACCGCTAATCAGAATCGGGTCTTCCATATCCTTAAGCGCGGCGGCCGAGAATAAGCCACCAAAGCCACCGATACCGCCGATAACCTCGGGGCGATTGGTGTCCTTGACCATCTGCTTAATAGCGTCGACGGCGCGGCCGCCCTCAGCGGTATCGACGCCGGCATCCTCATACGTCACATGCTTGCTGTCGCTCATCTGAGCCTTCCTCTCCCACTACCGTCCGCCGCGCGGGCGCCAAACGGTGCTCATAGTTGCGTTCATTTCGGCGTGTGCCATAACAGCACACGCCGTCATATCAACAAAACAGCAGGTAAAACCTACCAGAATAAACCTGTCCCTACATGGCAGGCTTTAGGCCTCGCCGTGCTCCTCTTCCCAGCTGCGGTCGTCGTATTTCTCGACCACGGCGTCGTCGTCAAAGTGCAGCGGCTTATCCAGGTTGCGGGGCTTAAAGCCCTCCATAAACTTATCGCGGCCAAAGCTCTCGGGAATCGCCACGGGGTAGCGGCCGGTAAAGCACGCATCGCAGTAGCCGCCCTTGGGCATGACCTTCAGCAGGCCCTCGACCGAAAGGAAGGCCAGCGAATCGGCGCCGATATACTCGCAAATTTCGTCGACCGTCTTGTTGGCGCTGATAAGCTGCGACTGCACGTCGGTATCGATGCCGTAGAAGCACGGCCAGATGACCTCGGGTGAGTTGATGCGGATGTGAATCTCCTTGGCACCAGCGTTGCGCAGCATCTTGACGAGCTGCACCATGGTGGTGCCGCGCACGATGGAGTCGTCGATGACGACCAGGCGCTTGCCCTCGATGTTGTCGCGCAGCGGGTTGAGTTTCATGCGCACGCCCATGGCGCGCAACTCCTGCGTAGGCTCGATAAACGTACGACCCACGTAGCGGTTCTTGATGAGGCCCTCGCCAAAGGGAATACCGCTCTCGTGCGAATACCCCTCCGCGGGCGGCAGGCCGGAGTCGGGCACGCCGATGACCAGGTCGGCCTCGACGGGCTCCTCGTGCGCCAGCTGACGGCCCATGTCGTAACGGCAGGCATAGACGCTCTTGCCGTTCATGATGGAGTCGGGACGGGCGAAGTAGACCTGCTCAAAGATGCAGTTGGCGGGCTCTTCGGCTGCAGGCACGCCCTGCTCGGATACCAGACCCTCGGCGCTGATGCGCAAGATCTCGCCGGGACGGACGTCACGGACGTACTCGGCACCCACGATGTCGAGTGCGCAGGTCTCGGAGGCAACGACCCAGCCGCCGGCGCGCGTGACATGGACGGCGGAGTCGACCGTCGCGGCGCCGTCCTGCGACGGCAGCTGCGAAACGGATGCGGCATCGGCCTGGTCCAAACCCTCGTCCACCAGCTTGCCCAGCACGAGCGGGCGAATGCCGTGCGGATCGCGGAATGCGTAGAGCGCCTGCTCGTTGATGAGCGTCATGGCGTAGCCGCCGCGCACGAGCTCCATGGTCTTGCGAATGCCCTCGCGCAGGTGGCCCGTACGCTGAGTAAAGTAGCCGATAAGCTTGGTCGCGACCTCGGAATCCGAATTGGAGAGGAACGGCACGCCCAGCTCGATCAGCTGGCGGCGCAGCTCGTCGGTGTTGACCAGAGTACCGTTGTGCGCGAGCGCGATAATGACGCTGTTGATGGTGGAGAGGTGCGGCTGAGAGGCTTCCCAGCTCTTGGCGCCGGCGGTGCCATAGCGCACGTGGCCCACGGCCAGCTGGCCGGAGAGCGTCGACAGGTCGGCGTTGGAGAACACGCGATCGAGCAGTCCCAGGTCTTTGCGAACCATAACCGTGCCGCCATCACCCACGGCGATTCCCGCCGATTCCTGGCCGCGATGCTGCAGCGCGCGCAGACCAAAGTACGTCAGTCGAGCCACATCGCGATCGGGTGCCCACACACCAAAAATGCCGCATTCCTCATGCAGCTGGTCGGAGTCCGGATCATACGTCGACATGGTCTTCACCTGTCCCGCGGCGCGCTCGGCCGCGTGGATGGTTTCTTGAGACATGGCATCCCCTCAGAGCCTCGTTATTTGGCGTTACCTGCCCTATTATACGCACGGCAAGACAAGCACTCCCGCGCATGAACAGCGCTTTTTAAAAGCCCACCGAGCTTATAATCCGTTTTGCAGCCAAACATTTTATTGGGCAACCGCCTCGGGGTCGACGATCCCGCATGTTTCCGTTGCGACGCGCCTCGCCCGCCGTTGGGGCTTGCATTGTTGCAATTGGGACGTTCGTCCTGTCTTTTGGCAGGTCGGCGGCGTATCCTTGTACCTACAGCAAAACGAGAAAGGTTATGTATGGATCGAAACGAGCTCGACCCCAGCGTCCCCAGCGCCACGGAGGTCAAGAAGATCCCCCTCATCATTAAGGTATACGCCGCCCTGTGCATCCTGTCCGGCGTGGGCACGCTCCCTTCGGTCGGCGCCTTTATGTGGCAGGTCATCACCGCGCTCATCAACGGCAACGCCGCCGCCAAGCTCGGCGACAACACGCTCGTCGCGGTCGGCCTTATCGTCGCCGGCATCATGCTCTCTGCGGCAAGCGCCGTCATCCTGATTATCTTTGGCCTGGACCTTATCAAAAACCAGCGCCGCAACGCCGCTCGCCTGTCCTACATCCTTATCGCGTTTACCGTCGTCGAGCTTTTGGTCGACGTGATGCTCCAGGGTATCGGGCCCTTCTTGCTGCGCCCTGCTATCCAGCTCGGCATCCTCGTCGCGCTTTCGGCCACCGTCGACCCCACGCTGCGCCAAGAGCGCGAGCTGCAGCGCCGCCTGCAGGAAATGCTCGATCGCGACGCCGCCGCCGAGGGCATGCTCGGGCGCGATGAAACCGGCGAAGGCTACATCAAGCTCAACTACTTCAACCTGTTCTGGGTATTCTTTGTCTGCTGCATACTCGGCCTGATCGCCGAGGACATCTGGCACATGACGGTCGACGACCCGGGCGTCTACCAGAACCGCGCCGGCATGCTGTTTGGCCCCTTCAGCCCCATCTACGGATTTGGCGCCGTGCTTATGACCATGGTGCTCAACCGCTTCTATAAAAAGAACCCCATCATTATCTTTTTGGTGAGTGCGCTGCTCGGTGCAAGCTTTGAGGTGTTCGTGGGCTGGTTTATGCAGACCTCGTTTGGCGTGGTCTCGTGGAGCTACTCGCATATGAAGCTCTTTGGCATGCCCGATCCGCTCGCCGTCCTTACCGGCGGACGTACCTGCACGGGCTTCGCCTGCCTGTGGGGCCTGGGTGGCCTCATCTGGATCAAGCTGCTGCTGCCGAGGCTGCTCAAGCTCATCAACATGATTCCGTGGAAGAGCCGCTACTCCGCTACCGTCATCTTCACCATCATTATGCTGGTCGATGGCGTTATGACGCTGCAGTCGCTCGATTATTGGTATCAGCGCGTCAACGGCACGGAACCGGATATTCCCGTTGCGCAGTTCTACGGCAAGTACTTCGATAATGACTTTATGGAGAATCGCTTCCAGAGCATGACCATGAGCCCCAAGGATGCGACGCGCGTGTAGCGCCAACCGCGCCCAAAACGCAAAATGCCCGCCGGTATCACACGTGCCGGCGGGCATTTTTATAAACGATCCTTCTATCGACGCAAGCCTCTACGCCTCGCGCTCGACCTCACTTACGCATTCGTTCTTGATGGTGTCAACGAGCGCCTGCAGCGCATCGACCACGTGCGGGCGAATGTCCCCGCCGATGAGCACGAGCATGATGTCGTCGCCCACGGAAAGCTCGCCGCTTGCCAGCCACACGCGCACATAGCCGATACCCGGCATCGCGTGCGTGGCCTCGATAGCAGCCTGCACCTTGCTGGCGTCGTAGCCGAACACCATGCCGCCCACCTTGTGGCCCGGCGCCACGCCATCGGTCTCGACACCGCGCGCCTCGGCCTTGGGCGTCGCGCGCACCACACCGTTATGCGTCAGATACATACCGCACGCAGGTGCCGACGAATCGGCCTTGGCCTCGCGCAGCCAAGCATCAACCGAAGGCATCGTTTTGCCATTCTCGAGCATCATTTCTCCCTTACCGTCGTCGAGTAGCCAATTTGGAACGGGGCTTTTTAGCTACTCTCGAACAACTTATTCCTCGACCGGCGTGAGCACCATGACGGCACGCGTGTTGCTCAGCGATAACGAACGACAGGTCACAAGCGTTACGACCTTGGTTGCCGAAGCGGCACGATCGGTGGCATCGCTCGCCACGGCAGAGGCACCGTCGAGCATCTCGGACAGGTAGTTCTTGAGCCCGTCGTCGCCCTCAAAATTGGTCGTGCGCGCCTTGGCATACGTGTCCTCGACAACTTTGGTCGCCAGTGGTCGCAGCTTATACGTAGCATCCCGTGTGATGTAATACACGAACTCGATGCTATCGAACGTCGCCTGATCAGTGGTGTCCGAAATCACGTTGAACATCGACCCGTCATTCATGTGGTGGCCGTAGATCGTGGTCTGCTGGTCAACCATTCCCGGCGCGGTGTCATCGCTATCCAGGAAAATGGCCCCAGATGCATTGGCCGTACCGTCGAACAGCGTGTTGAGGTATTTGGAGTTGTTGTTGGTCTGCACCACGGGATAGTTGATGTTGGTTCCCGGCACATAAATCCAACCCACAATCTCGGGGTTTGTCTGAGCAAGCGCATCGAAATCGATAATCGGCACGCCGCTGGCGTCCTGATCGCTTACATATTGCTTCTCGATTTTCTGGTACGAATCGCTCGCCTGCTTATAGCCAATCTGAGCATTGATAAAGATGGCAGCGGCGGCAACAATCAGACCGATGCCCACGATGATGAGCAGAATAGGAATGATGGAGCGGCGCTTTTTACGCGGCGGCTCGGTGTAATCCGACGGCGTGGCATGCGATGAAGACCGGGGCGGCTTCTTAGCGGTGCTATAAGATGAAGGTCGATATGCGGCCGGCGCGTCCTGTCGACGATGCGTCGCCGGTGTCACGGGGCGCGGCGCGCGCGGCTGCTGAGGAGAGGATGCCCGACCCTGCTGTGCCGCATGGGCAGCACCCGGCTTCGACGGATCGGGAATCTGAGAAGCCTTGAATCGTTTTCCCTGATAGTCGGACATGGCTCTCCTTATACTGCGGTGAAACGGCGGAACGCCTAGGCGTCGGCCATCTCCTGCTTCATCTTCTCGATAACCTTGCGGTACTCTGGGTCGCAAGCACCCAGAATCTGTGTGGCATAGATGGCGGCGTTCTTGGCGCCGTTGATGGCAACGCAGGCCACGGGCACGCCCGAAGGCATCTGCACCATCGACAGCAGCGAATCCATGCCGCCCAGGTCACTCGTCTTCATAGGCACGCCGATGACCGGCAGCGGCGTAAAGGCAGCCACGACACCGCCCAGGTGAGCAGCCTTGCCGGCAGCAGCAATAATCACCTTGATGCCGCGGTCGGCAGCAGTCGAAGCCCACTCGTGGACCTTCGCCGGCGTGCGGTGTGCGCTCGCAATGACAAGCTCATAGGGCACGCCCAGCGCCTCGAGCTCGGCGGTGCAACCTTCCATAACGCCCAGATCGGACTTGGAGCCCATGATGATCCCGACAACCGGCTTTTGATCTGCCATAAACAAAGACCTCCTGTTGAGAACGGCGACGCGGCGGATCCGCGACCCTTAACTACTGAGAGTAGTATAGCTGCTCCCGTCCCTGCGGTCCCCGGGTGCCCCGCGGCGGGCTGGGTTTTTATCTTCGCTCCCCTTGCTTCGCAAAGTCGCTCAGACAATAAACCCAGCCCGCCGCGGGGCACCCGGGGACCTACCGGATATTGCCATGACGTACGTTGGCTGAAATATTAACGTGGGATACGCCGTTCGAACGAACGGCGTATCCCACACTCACTTTTTATTCAGCCCTAGCCATCGCGCAAAGCCCCTTCGGCAGCACACGGTGCAGCCAAGTCACCGCAGGCCGGGGCGGGAGGCGGACCTTTCTCTCGGAAAACTTCGCGAAGCCCAGTTTCCGAGAGAAAGTGTCCGGCTGCCGCCCCGGCCGGCCAGGTCAACTACACCGTGTGCTGCGGCAGGTCCTGCAGGGCGATGACGTCCATGCCCATGTCGTTGGCGCTGCCGTGACCCTGCTGGTCCTCGCGCACCGCCTCGATGGCACTCACGTAGGTGTTGGCCGCAGACATCGCGGTCACGCAGGTCACACCGCGGCGTACGGCCTCGGTACGTAGCAGGTAGCCATCGCCACGCGAGCCCGGACCGTACGGCGTATTGACGATCACCGCGATCTTACCATCGGCGATCAGGTCACCGATGTTGGGGCGCTCGCCGTCGTGCGGGCCGCTAATCTTCTCCACGACCTCGCAGGTCACGTTGCCGCCGCGCAGCACGCGCGCCGTGCCCTCGGTGGAGCAGATATCAAAGCCCAGGTAGCGAAGGATACGCGCAACCGAAAGGATATGACGCTTGTCGCGGTCGCACACGCTAATGAACACCTTGCCGGCGCTCGGGTCGGGCAGCTTGTAATCGATCGCCAGCTGCGTCTTGGCGTATGCCTCGGGATAGCTCTTGGCGATGCCCATGACCTCGCCCGTCGACTTCATCTCGGGTCCCAGGATAACGTCGGCTCCCGGGAAACGGCCCCAGGGCATAACGGCTTCCTTCATGCAGAACCAATCGAGCTGACGCTCGTCGCTCGGCAGGCCCAAGCTCGCGATGGAATCGCCCGCCATGATACGCGCCGCGCACTTGGCCAGCGGCACGCCGGTGGCCTTGGAGATAAACGGCACGGTACGGCTGGCACGCGGGTTGGCCTCGATCACGTAGACGGTCTCGCCCTTGATGGCATACTGCACGTTGACCAGGCCGCGTACGCCCAGTGCCATCGCGATGCGGCGTGTGGTCTCGCGAAGCTTTGCCTGCAGGCTCTCGCTAAAGCTGAACGGCGGGATGCAGGTCGCAGAGTCGCCGGAGTGAATACCGGCCTCCTCGATATGCTCCAGAATGCCGCCGATGTAGACCTCTTCGCCATCGCACAGGGCGTCGACATCGGACTCGATCGCGCCCTCCAAGAAGCGGTCCAGATACACCGGGTAGTCGGGGCTAATGCGCGCAGCCTCGGCCATGTAATCGCGCAGATGCTCGGCATCGTAGGCGATCATCATGCCGCGGCCGCCCAGCACGTAGCTCGGACGCACCAGCAGCGGGTAGCCGATGTGCGTGGCAACGGCCTCGGCCTCCTCAAACGAGGTGGCCTGGCCCGCCGGCGGGTACATGATGCCCAGCTTGTCAAGCAGAGCAGCGAAGCGCTCGCGGTCCTCGGCAAAGTCGATGGCATCGGGCTTGGTGCCCATGATGTTCACGCCGCTCTCCTCGAGCATGCGCGCCAGCTTAAGCGGGGTCTGGCCGCCAAGCGTCACCACGACGCCATCGGGGCGCTCAACGTCGATAACGTCCATGACGTCCTCGTAGGTGAGCGGCTCAAAGTACAGGCGGTCGGACGTGTCGTAGTCGGTCGAAACGGTCTCGGGATTGCAGTTGACCATGATGGTCTCAAAGCCGCGGGCCGCCAGCGCGTAGCTCGCGTGCACGCAGCAGTAATCGAACTCGATACCCTGGCCAATGCGGTTGGGGCCGGCGCCCAGGATCATCGCCTTGGGCTTGTCCGCCGGCGTGGTCTCGTCGGGAGCCACGCACTTCTTGGCATCTGGGCTCGTGCGGTAGATGTTCTCGTACGTCTTGTAGTGGTACTCCGTGGCGCTCGAGAACTCCGCAGCGCAGGTATCAACCGTCTTCATGCTGGGAACCACGCCCAGGCCCTTGCGGTAGGCGCGCACAAAGCGCTCGTCCGAGCCGGTCAGCGCGGCGATCTCGGCGTCGCTCGTACCGTACTGCTTGAGCAGGCGCATCGCATCGGCGTCGATATCCTCCACACGCAGGCCGCGGATGCTCTCCTGGACCTGCACCATATCGTTGATACGGTTGAGGTACCACGGATCGATACCGCAGATGGCATGGATGCGAGCGATGTCCCAGCCACGGCGCAGGGCCTCGACCACAAAGAAGATGCGATGCTCGGTCGGGGTTGCCACGGCCTGAGCAAGCTCGTCGTCGCTCAGCTTATCGGCACCCTCTTTGCCACCGGCGCAAATACCCTGGTGGCCGTCCTCCAGCGAGCGCATAGCCTTGCCAAAGGCCTCCTCAAAGGTGCGGCCGATCGCCATGATCTCGCCCACGGCCTTCATGCGCGTAGTGAGCGTGGGGTCGGTACCCTTGAACTTCTCGAAGGCAAAGCGCGGCACCTTGACCACACAGTAGTCGATCGTGGGCTCAAAGCAGGCGGGCGTAGCCTTGGTGATGTCGTTGACGATCTCGTCGAGCGTGTAGCCCACGGCCAGGCGCGCGGCGGCCTTAGCGATGGGGAAACCCGTGGCCTTGGAAGCGAGGGCGGACGAGCGGCTCACGCGCGGGTTCATCTCGATGACGATCAGGCGGCCGGTCTGGGGGTTCACGGCAAACTGCACGTTGGAGCCACCGGTCTCGACGCCGATCTTCTCCAAGATGGCGAGCGAGGCGACACGCATGCGCTGATACTCAAGGTCGGAGAGCGTCTGCGCCGGCGCCACGGTGATGGAGTCGCCGGTATGCACGCCCATGGGGTCGAGATTCTCGATGGAGCACACGATGATGCCGTTGCCGGCGTGATCACGCATGACCTCCATCTCATACTCTTTCCAGCCCTCGATGGACTCCTCGACCAGCACCTCGTGGGCAGGCGAGAGCTCCAGGCCCTGGCTCACGATGGAGACGAGCTCCTCGTGGGTGTGAGCGATGCCGCCGCCGGCGCCGCCGAGGGTAAAGCTCGGGCGCAGTACGCAGGGATAGCCCACGCGCTCGGCGATAGCCTCGGCGTCGGCCACGCTGTAGGCATAGCCCGAGCGCGCGACTTCCAGGCCAATCTCGTCCATGGCTTCGTTAAAGAGCTTGCGGTCCTCGCCGCGCTCGATGGCGGCCAGGTCGCAGCCGATCATCTCGACGCCGTACTTGTCGAGCGTACCGTCCTTTGCCAGCTCGACGGCGGCGTTCAGACCGGTCTGGCCGCCCAGCGTGGGCAGCAGCGCGTCCGGGCGCTCTTTCTTGATCACGCGCTCGATAAACTCGGCGGTGATGGGCTCGACATAGGTGCGGTCGGCCAAGCCCGGGTCGGTCATGATGGTCGCCGGGTTGGAGTTGACCAAGATGACCTCAAAGCCATCCTCCTTGAGCACCTTGCAGGCCTGGGCGCCAGAGTAGTCGAACTCGCAGGCCTGGCCAATGACGATGGGGCCCGAACCAATAACGAGGATACGCTTGATGTCAGTACGTTTCGGCATGTTAGTTCTCCTCGGTCTCGGTCGCGGCGGTCTCGGCGAAATTCCAGCCAGCCAGGCGGTCCTTCGCGGTGTCGATGTCCAGGTAGTTCTCCTCGCCGTCCATGAGTCGCGTAAAGGCGGTAAAGAGATAGTGGGCATCGGTGGGGCCAGGCGAGGCCTCGGGGTGGTACTGGACCGAGAAGCACGGGGCGTCGAGCAGCTGGATGCCCTCGGCGGTGCCGTCGTTGAGGTTCACGTGCGTCAGGCGAATGCGGCCGAAGCGCTCGTTCATCACGACCGGCGCGATTCCGCGGCGCACCCAGACGCGCAGGTCGCCGTCGGCCGCATGTTCGATCTCGCCGCCGGAAAGCTCGGGGACAAGCTTGCCCAAGCTGGGGAATAGCAGGCCAAAGCCATGGTTTTGCGCGGTGATCTCCACGCGACGGCTCACCAGGTTCATGACCGGCTGGTTGCCACCGCGGTGACCGAACTTAAGCTTTTCCATCTGGGCGCCGCAGGCCAGGCTGATCATCTGGTGACCAAGACAAATACCAAAGACCGGCACCTTGCCGATCAGCTGCTGCACCTGTTCATAGGTCTCCACCACGGCATCGGGGTCGCCGGGGCCATTGGACAAAAAGACACCGTCGGGATTCATGTCGAGCACCTGCTGGGCGGGCGTATCCCACGGCACGACGGTAAGGTCGCAGCCGGCGCGGACCAAGCCCTCCAGAATGCCGCGCTTCACACCGCAGTCGTAGGTGACCACTTTATGACGGGCAGGAGCGGCAGCCGCAAGTGCAAAGTCATGCGTGGCAGGCAGGTCGGCGGCCACAAACTCGTGAGGCGCGGGGCAACTTACGGTCTTCACCAGGTTCTCGCCTACCAGCGTGGGCGCTGCGGCCAGACGCTCGGCAAGCTCGTCGACGTCGAAGATCTCGGTCGAGATAATGCCCATCTTGGAACCATTGTCGCGCAGATGGCGCACCAGAGCGCGAGTGTCGACACCCTCGATAGCGACGATGCCGTGAGCGCGCAGATACTCCGGCACGCTGACGGTCGAGCGCCAGTTAGAAGGCGTGGCGCACATGTCGCGAACGATCATGCCGCGCATAGCCGGAGCGCTCGCAGGGCGCACGGCGTCGCCGGGGAAGGCCGACTGGACGTCGGTCTCGTCGATACCGTAGTTGCCGATCTGCGGATAGGTCATGGTTACGATTTGGCCGGCATAACTCGGGTCGGTCATGACCTCAAAGTAGCCCTCGAGCGAGGTGTTGAAGCAGACTTCGCCGGTCGCGGTGCCCTCGGCGCCGCATGCACGTCCATAAAAAATGGTCCCATCCTCAAGATACAGGATGCAGGGACCGCAGGCGCCCTTGCTGGTTTTGGCCAGCATACGCTGGCAAAGCTCGCTGGGCGCGAAGGTGCGGGCGGCAGTGCCCGCGGTATGGTTGTTCGCCATAATTCTCCTTCCCGGTCTCACAGGACCGGCTTAAAGGTGTGTAGTTAGGCCTCGCGGTATTGTAACCGCAAGCATGCCTCATGGCGTTAATTTCATCGAAATGTTTACGAAATGATAATTATGACTTTCTATGCATATTGATTATTTAATCCCCGTCCCAGAAAAATCATCCCGCGGGGCTTGTGGCTCACGCGGGATGATGGCCTCTTACTTTTTCCTGTCCTGTTCCAGCAGATCGGACGGTGAGCGATCGGGCTTGCCGCCGCGGAAAATCTCGCGGCCATGAAGACGATGTTCCAGGTCACGTTCGTCCTTTTCCTCGTCAATCTTGGTCTGGCTCACCACCGGGTCCTCAATCAACGACGACACCGAGTTCACCTGTTTTTGAATGCGCTCGGCGATGGTGTCATCCATACTCACGATGCGCATCTTCCAGTCGATATTCGTGGCGTTGGATGAGCTCTTGGTCCACACGAACGTCAGGATGGCGCTCTGGTGGCCCTGGGCGGGAAACATGCCAAAGAAGGAATCGTGCTGAATGTTGCTATCCTCGTCGATATAGGCGTGAACGTTGTACACCACGCGGTCAATCTTATCGTTGAGCAGCGCGTTGGTCGCAAGCGCCGCGGCCTGAATCTGCCCGTTGGACAGCAGTTCGAGCTCGTTGGCAGACGATGTGTCCAGCACCGTCACCTCGACCGTGCCCGTACGCTCATCGGCTTCATCGACGGTAAAGTCGAGCGGGAACTGAGTAAAGCCGTTGCCCCACTCAAGGCCGCCCTTCAGCGCCGTCGAAACGGTATCGACCGAAACGCTCTCGGACAGGTTGGCGGTGTTCAGACGACGCATCACGCCGTAGCCAATCTGCATGCCCACGATCAGCACCAAAATACCAATGACCACGGCCATCGCGGTCTTCGTAATGGTATGACTCACCTGCGAACCCGAAGGATCGTCCTCGGACAGCGGGTCGATATGTTTTGCCTGGCTCGCGCGATCCTCGCTGCGCAGCTGCGCTAGCGCAGCTTTGTCACCGCGCTTGGCCGCAGCCTCCTTCTCACGCATGCGCTCGGTTCGCTTTTTGGCAAGCGTGGGATCCAAGACACCGGATGCATCGATTTCGGAGAATAACTCCGTCACTTCTTCCGGAGTCAAAGGGTTCTTGTCAGCCATAAACTTCCTGTCATATCAATCAGTCGAGCTCGTGCGCACGCGCACCTTCGAACTGCATTCGATAGTAACGGGCATAGGTGCCGCCACGGGCGAGAAGCTGTTCATGCGTGCCACGTTCCACAACGCGACCATGCTCAACGGTCGCAATCTCGTCAGCATGCTTAATGGTCGAAAGACGGTGGGCGATGATGATTGTGGTACGGCCGCGTGCCAGCTCTTCGAGCGACTCCTGGACCGCCTCCTCGCTCTCGTTATCCAAAGCACTCGTCGCCTCGTCCAAGATCAGGATCTTGGGGTTCTTGAGAAACACGCGCGCGATGGCAACACGCTGCTTTTGTCCGCCCGAAAGACGGCTGCCACGCTCGCCCACCACGGTGTCGTAGCCCTGTGGAAGCGACTCGATAAAGGCATCGATGTTGGCGCGACGGGCGGCCTCGGCGATCTCTTCCGCCGTAGCGCCCGGCTTGCCGTAGGCGATGTTCTCGCCAATCGTACCGTCAAATAGATAGACATCCTGCTGCACCAGGCCGATGGCGCGGCGCAGGCTCTGCTGCGTCACATCGCGCACGTCCTGACCGTCGATGCTAATGGATCCGGTAGCCACGTCATAAAAGCGCGGCAGCAGCGAACAGGTCGTGGACTTGCCGCCGCCCGAGGGGCCAACCAAAGCGATGGTCTGCCCGGGCTTGATGGACAGGTCCATATGGTCGATAACGGGACGCTCGTCGGCATCGCCCTCGCCCAGCTCAACATCCTCGTAGTTAAAGCACACGTCGTGATACTCCACGGCGCCGGCAGTCACCTGCAGATCCGTAGCGCCCGGCTTGTCCTGGATATCCGGCGCGGTCGAGAGCACCTCGTCCATACGCTTAAAGCCGGCGATAGCCTTCTGATACGTTTCGGCTGAATTGACGAGTGTCTCGAGCGGCGTGCAGAACAGCGAAATATAGAGTGCAAAGGTCGCCATATCGACCGCCTGCAGCTGTCCCTGGGCGACCAGCCAGCCGCCCAGCAGCACCACGATCACATAGAGCACACCCGAGAGCAGACCATACGTCGCGGTATAGACGCCCATGGCGTGATACATGTTCTCCTTGGACGAAAGATAGCGATTGTTTGAGGCGCGGAACTTGAAGCGTTCGGTCTCCTCATTGGCAAAGCTCTTGACCACGCGCATGCCCGCCAGCGAATCCTGCAGCTGTGCATTGATGCCGCTGATTTTTTTGCGATTGTCGCTAAAGACCTCGCGCATGCGCATGTTCTGCCAAAACATGATGACCGCAAACGCTGCTGTCACCACAGCCATAGCAAGCGCCAGCACCGGGGCGATGGTAAAGAGGATCACAAACGAGCCGATGATCTCGATGCCACAGATGATGATCCACTCGGGCACGTGGTGCGCCGCCTCGCAGATATCGAACAGGTCGTTGACCACGCGGCTCATCATGTCGCCCGAGCTGTTGCGGTCGAAGTACGCAAAGCTAAAGCGCTCATACTGGTCAAACAGGTCCTCGCGCATCTTGGACTCCATGCGCGCGCCCATCACGTGACCCCAATAGCTCACAAAGTAGCGGCAAGCGCAGCGGACGGCATACATCAGCACCAAGCCCACCGCGATCATGCCGAGCGCCTGCATAATGGCAGCCTGACCCTGAGTAAACAGCCCACCGGTCAAATTGCGCAGGATAATGGGGAACGCCAGGTCAATGGCGGCAAGCACCAGAGCACAAACAGTATCAGCAACAAAAAGCCCCATCTGGGGCTCGTAATACGAAAGAAACCTCTTAAACATAATCACCTTACGCGGTTTTACCAAACCGCGTTTCGTCTCGACGCTGCAAGTGCTCCATTTGGACAATCTGGCCTTCAATCGTCGGTCGCGTATATCCATACGCTTCCCTCCTCTTTTAGGCCACCTTGTCTCAAATGGAGCACTTTCGCTGACTTACACAAACCTGCGGGATCATCCCCGCTCGTTAAAGCTCCGCTCCGCCTAGTCGGTGCGCGATGCTATCGCAGGCCAAGGCGCCTACGACGGTCTTGGCGTCTTCGATCTTGCCGTCGAGCACGGCATCGATCAGCTCGTGCAGTGGCACCAGGTCCACGTTGACAAACTCGTCATCATCGGGGTTGGGCGCATCAAACTCGAGCTTGGTAGCCAAGTAGATGTGGATGATCTCATCGCAAAAACCGCAGGACGTGACAATCGACGTCAAAAAGCGAATACGACCGGCCCTAAAGCCCGTCTCCTCATGCAGTTCGCGCTTGGCGCAATCGAGCGGGTCCTCGCCTGGATCGAGCTTGCCGGCGGGAATCTCGACCGTCACGCGGTCGATGGCGGTGCGGTACTGACGCACCAGTACGATCTTGCCGCTCTCGGTCAGTGCCACAACGGCCGCCGCACCCGGATGGCGAACGATATCACGGGCGCTGCGGCGACCGTTGGGCAGCTCAACCTCAAGACGGTGGACGTCGAGGATCTTGCCCTTCCAGGCGCACTCCTCCGAAAGAATCTTCTCGTGCAGCTCGGCATCGTGCGGGTCGTCGTCGCCCAGCACCAGTGCCGGCTCGTCAGCGACCTCGCCACCAGGCTCGCCCTCGGCGTGCCCATACATGCGGCTGTCCTCTTCGACGATCTGCGCGTCCACGAGCTCTTCGTTCTTCTCGTCCATCCATCTCATTCCTCTCGGATTTTAGGCATCCCAGGCGTCGCGACCGCGCAGCGCGCGCAGGCCGATGTCGTGACGCAGGGTCTTGCCCTCAAAATCAATCTTCTCGCAGGCCTCGTAGGCAAGGTTGCGAGCGTTCTCGAACGTGTCGCCCAGAGCGGTCACGGCAAGCACGCGGCCACCATTGGTCACGAGCTGGCCGTCCACCACGGCAGTGCCCGCGTGGTACACGGTCACGTTCTCCATGGCCTCGGCATCGGCGATACCGGTGATGACCTTGCCCTTCTCGTAGCTGCCGGGATAGCCCGCGCTCGTCAGGACAACGGCCACGGCCCACTCGTCACGCCAGTCGAGCTCAATCTGATCGAGCTCGCAGTTGGCGCAGGCGAGCATGACCTCAACCAGGTCGTTCTTAAGGCGCGGGAGCACGACCTGCGTCTCGGGGTCGCCAAAGCGGGCATTGAACTCCAGCACTTTGGGGCCGGCGGGGGTGAGCATAAAGCCGCCATACAGGCAGCCGCGGTAGTCGATGCCCTCGGCAGCAAGCTCGGCCACGGTCTGCTCCATGACCTTCACCATGGTGGCGTGCTCCTCGTCAGTCACGATGGGCACCGGGCTGTAGACGCCCATGCCGCCGGTGTTGGGGCCCTTGTCGCCCTCGAGCGCGCGCTTGTGGTCCTGCGAGGTGGCCATGGGGCGCACAGTCTTGCCGTCGGTAAAGGCCAACAGCGAGCACTCGGGGCCGGTCAGCATCTCCTCGATGACCACGGTATTGCCGGCATCGCCAAAGGTGCCGCCAAAGCACTCGCGCACGGCCTCCTCGGCCTGCTCAAGTTCGGTCGCCACGATAACGCCCTTGCCCGCGGCAAGGCCGTCGGCCTTGACGACCAGCGGGGCGCCCTGCTCGCGCACGTAGGCGAGAGCCGAAGCCTCGTCGGTAAACGAGCCGTAGGCTGCCGTCGGAATACCCGCGCGCTCCATGAGCTGCTTGGAGAACAGCTTGGAGCCCTCCATCTGGGCGCCCTCGGCACCCGGGCCAAAGCAGGGAATACCCGCCGCACGCACGGCGTCGGCCACGCCCGCCACGAGCGGAGCCTCGGGGCCAATTACCACGAGTCCGCATCCGTGGCTCTGGGCAAACGCCGCCACGGCCGCAGGATCGCAGTCGTCGAGAACAACGTTCTCGCCGCAGCTCGCGGTGCCGCCGTTACCCGGCGCAATGTAGAGCTTGCCGGCGCGCGGTGATGCTGCGAGCTTGGCTGCCAAAGCATGCTCACGGCCGCCGCTGCCCAACAACAGGATGTCGATGGTTTGAGTGTCCGCCTTCAAGGGTGCCTCCTCTATGGATGAACGGCCCGCTCCGCGCGAGCCCTTTGCAAGCAAATATACCCCTCGGCCGCCCGTCCGGGCTGCAAAGGGGTATATCGCAATAACCAAATAGTCCCGATTACTTCCAGAATCGGTTGATGATCTGCTCGCGACCAGCGCCAACGCCAATGAACGTCACACGGGTGTGTGCCAGATCCTCGATAAACGCCACGTAGTCCTGAGCCTCCTGCGGCAGCTCGTCAAAGCTGCGACAACCGGTGATGTCGCACTTCCAGCCAGGGAGCTCCTCGTAGATGGGCTTGGCATGTTCAAAGCGCACCTGATGCTCGGGCACGCTGGTGTAGCGCTCGCCATCGACGTCGTAGGCCACGCACACCTTGATGGTGTCGAAGGCCGAAAGCACGTCGAGCTTGGTCACGGCGATGTCGGTGAGGCCGTTGACGCGCGAGGCATAGTTGGCGATAGGGCCGTCAAACCAGCCGCAACGACGACGGCGACCGGTGGTCACGCCGTACTCATAGCCCTCCTCGGTCAGCGTGTGGCCAGCCTCGGACTCATAGGAAAGCTCGGTGGGCATGGGGCCCGAACCGACGCGGGTGATATAGGCCTTCATGACGCCCAGCACGCGGTCGACATTCTTCATACCGACGCCGGAGCCGGTAATGGCGCCGCCGGCGGTGCAGTTGGAAGACGTCACGTACGGATAGGTGCCGTGGTCGATGTCGAGCAGCGTCGCCTGGGCGCCCTCAAACAGCAGGTCCTTGCCCTCGTCGATCATGTTGTTGAGCAGCAGGCTCGTCTCGGTGATGTAGGGGCGCAGGCGCTCGGCCATCGGCAGGTACTCGTCGCAAATCTGGTCCACGGTGTAGGTGGGCAGGTTGTAGATGAGCTCGAGCTCGGGGTTCACGCGGGCGAGAGCGGTCTCCAACTTGTCGCGGAACAGCGTCTCGTCCAGCATGTCCTGCATGCGCAGACCAATGCGGGCCATCTTGTCCTGATAGCACGGACCGATGCCGCGCTTGGTGGTACCGATGTTCTTCTTGCCGAGCTTCTGCTCAAAGGCGCCATCCAGATCGATGTGGTACGGCATGATGACATGCGCGTTGCCGCTAATCTTGAGGTTCTTGGTGGTGATGCCGTCGGCCTCGAACATGTCGATCTCCTCAAGGACAACCTTGGGGTTGACGACGCAGCCGTTACCGATCACCGACACGTGGTCGGAATACATGATGCCGGAAGGCACCTGGTGCAGGCCGTACTTCTTGCCGTTGACGACGATGGTGTGACCGGCGTTGTTGCCGCCCGAGTAGCGCACGACGGCATCGAAGTCGCCGGCGACCAGGTCGCAAATCTTACCCTTGCCCTCATCGCCCCACTGGGCACCGACCAAAACGGTTGACGGCATGTTTACTCCTTACATTCATGGACTGTCTACGCGCCACGCCGGCACGCAGAAGCACAAAACATTCCCAGTATACCCGTGCAACGGGCGCCTGTCCTACTCCTCGGCATGTGCCCCATCAAGCTCATAGAACTTGGTAGATGCCGGCAGGAACATCAGGTCGACGTCGCCGATCGGGCCCGAACGGTTCTTGGCCACGACGATACGCGTAACGCCCTCGTCGGGTCGATCGTCGCGCGAGGCTTCGGCCTCGTCGGCGGAGCGGTCCAAGAACATAACGATATCGGCGTCCTGCTCGATGGAGCCCGATTCACGAAGGTCGGAAAGCTGCGGGCGCTTGCCGGTACGGGATTCGACCTGACGCGAGAGCTGTGACAGCGCGATGAGCGGGATCTTGAGCTCCTTGGCCATGATCTTCAAACCACGCGACATCTCCGAAACCTCGACGGTACGGCTCTCGGAGCGGCGTCCCGGCGGAGGACTCACCAGCTGCAGGTAGTCCAGGATGATGATTGCCTTCTCCTTGTTATGGAGCATGCGGCGGCTCTTGGCGCGAATCTCGGTCACTGTGGTGCCGGGCGTATCGTCAATCAGAATATCGAGCTTGGACAAGGTCTGCGTGGCCTCGTTGATATTGGCCCACTGCTCGGGGCTAATGCGGCCCATGCGGAAGTCACTGATCGAGATCATGGCGTAGGCGCAAATCAGACGCTGGGCAATTTCCTTGCCCGACATCTCCAGCGAGAAGAAGCCGACGGTATAACCAGCAGCGGCAGCGTTGAGCGCCAGGTTCAGAGCGAACGACGTCTTACCTACAGCAGGACGGGCGCCGATGATGATGAGCTGGCCCTCGCGAAAACCCATGAGCATGCGGTCGAGTGACGGAAAGCCCGTGGGCACGCCCGCAGCCTGGCCACCGGCCTGGCACACTTCCTCGGCCTCGTTATAGGCCTCGACCATAAACTCGGTCAACGTCTTGTAGCTCGACTTGACCTCGCGCGCCGTAACCTTGAGCAGTTTGCTCTCGGCCAGCTCGACAACCTCTTTGGTGTCGGTGGGGGCGTTATATGCCAGCGCGTTGATCTCGTTGGTGGCGCCGATCAGCTCACGCAGCATCGAATCACGGCGAACGATGGCGGCATGGTGCTGCCAGTTCACGAGCGACAGGGTCTGACCCATCAACTCCAAAATATACGCTTCGCCGCCCACGGCATCGAGCTTATTGATGCTTCGCAGATAATCGATCAGCGAGATGGAGTCGATGGGAATGCGGCTGCTGTACATATCGACCATCGCGGTATAGATGGTCTTATGAATGGGCCGGTAGAAGTCATCGGGCTGCAGCTCGACCTGGGCCTCTTCGACCACCTCGGGCGATAGCAGCATAGCGGCCAGTACATTGGCCTCTGCATCTTGGTTTTGGGGAAGACCCAACTTTGAGCCGCGGTCCTCAACCGTCAGCCCGGTCTCCCTATCGTCATATGCCATGAGCATCCTCATTCATATCGCTTGCGAGCATCCATAGTATCAGCCACGGTCCCAAAACGCGCCGCGCGCCGCCAATCATCACCGAACCAAACGGATGAACGGTCCTGTGTATAGGACTTCGACGCAACGTTCACCATGACACTCACTCAGCGCAAAAAACAAAAGGGCGCCCTGGTTTCCCAGAGCGCCCTTCTTAGAACAAGATTGTTGCGTTGCAGCAAATGCTACTCGGCAGCAGCCTCAGTCTCGACCTCGGCGGTCTCGGCCTCGGCGACCTCAGCGGCCTCCTCGACCTCAGCCTCGGCAGCGAGCTCCTCGGCGGTAACGCCGACGAGAACGACAACCTCGGCCTTGATCTCGCGGTACAGCGAGATGGCAACGGTGTGGGCACCGGCAACCTTGATGGGCTTACCGAGCTCGACGCGCTTGCGGTCGATGTCCATACCGAGCTGAGCCTTGATGGCGTCAGCGATCATAGCGGCGGTAACGGAGCCAAAGAGGATGCCCTCGTCGCCGACCTTGACGTCAACGGTGACCGTCTTGCCCTCGAAGGCAGCCTTGGTTTCGTTGGCGGTAGCCAGACGGACGGCCTCGCGCTTGGCGATGTTGTTGCGACGCTCGTCAAGCTGCTTGAGGTTGCCCTTGGTGGCGGCAACAGCGAGCTTCTTGGGGAACAGGAAGTTCTCAGCGTAACCCTGAGCGACCTCTACGACGTCACCCTCGCCGCCCTTGCCCTTGATCTCATCGAGAAGAATAACCTTCATGATGCGTCTCCCTTCTTAGCCGCGGTCGCGGTTGCCACGAGAGGAAACCACGGGGACGGTGTACGGCAGGAGAGCCATCTCGCGGGCGCGCTTGATGGCGTTGGCGATGTCATGCTGATGCTGCGTGCAAGCGCCAGTGACGCGACGGGGCTTGATCTTGCCACGGTCGGTCATGTACTTACGGAGAAGCTGAGTGTCCTTATAGTCGATGAACTCAGTGTTCTCCTTGCAGAACTGGCAGTACTTACGACGCGGCTGACGTGCAGAAAAATCATTAGCCATGTCAAAATACCTTTCATTTGGCAACTTCGGCGAACCGAAGCCGCCTCTCACTCAAAAATAGGTGAACAACCCTTAGAACGGGATGTCCTCATCGTAGACGTCGACCGCGGGCGGCGTAGCCACCGGTGCGGCAGGACGTGCTGCGGGCGCGGGAGCTGCGGGGGCGTAACCGCCCTGATCGTAGCCACCCTGGCCACCACGGGAGCTCATAAACTCGATCTCATCGACGATGACCTCAAGCTTGCTCCGGCGCTGGCCGTCGCGCTCCCAAGAGCTGTAGCGCAGCTTGCCCTCGATCGCGACCTTGTTTCCCTTTGCCAGGAAACGGCTCACGGCCTCGGCGCGGGTGCCGAACATAGTGCAGTCGACAAAGTTGGGATAGTCCTCCCACTCGCCAGTCTGCGCATTGCGGCGACGATCGTTCACGGCGACGCCAAAGGACAGAACCTGGGTTCCGCCGGCGGTGGCGCGCAGCTCGGGATCGCGGGTGAGGTTACCGGTGATGTTCACTCGATTGATGCTCATAACTCACTACTTCCTCTTGGGGCACAAGCCCAGTCCAAAACGACAGTCTTACTCCTGGTCGTCGCGACGGACGATCATGTGGCGGACCACAGCGTCGGTGATGCGCAGGACGCGATCAAGCTCGGCGATCTGGGTAGGATCTGCGTGGAAGTTGATGAGGGTGTAGTCACCATCGGTGAGGTCGTTGATCTCGTAGGCGAGCTTGCGCTTGCCCCACTCGTCAACGGAGTCGACCTTGCCAGCGCCCTCAGCGATCGTGGTATCGATACGCTTCATAACAGCGAGACGAGTCTCGGGGTCGAGCGACGGGTCAACAAAGAACAGCAGTTCATAAGCCTTCATATTGTCACCTCCTCTGGGCAAATGTGGCTTCAGGTCGTGAAGGTGCGCCTGAAGCAGGAAAAGACTTGGTAATAATATCTTTCAACCTCCCAGGCCGCAAGAATATGCAGCTACAACCTCATGACCTCCACATATGCCCATGCTCGCACCACGTTTCATGCGCATTCCAACCAAATGCCGACCAAGAGCTTGACGGATTTGTGGACAAGATACGATGCCGCGGGGACAAGCTGAGCCAAGCCGCAGGTCAACGGACACAAGGCCGTGGTCGCAAAATGCATACCAGTGGTCCACAGCACCACCCAAAGATTTTTAAATTCATTGCCAAGTCGCTTATGAATACCCCTTTTGAACAATTGAGTTGATCAACCACGCTGGTCGGAAGCCGTTTTTTGGCACCTCAAACCCCACTGCAACGACAAGCGCAGCCAAGCGTTTGGTTGATTTCCGATCTCAGCCGAACACATTGAGCGAATAGGCCGTTCCCGCAGCTAGCCGAACGCCCCCGCTGCCCCTCCTGGGGCCCGGGGGCGCCGTTTTCCCAGTTGAAGGAAC
>CABUQW010000010.1 GCA_902493895.1 uncultured Collinsella sp.
GCCTCTGCCTTACCACTTGGCCACTTCGCCGAAAAAGGACCGCTTGAGACGGTCCGGAAATGCAATGGAGCGGACAACGGGGCTCGAACCCGCGACCCCAACCTTGGCAAGGTTGTGCTCTACCAACTGAGCCATGTCCGCTTGCGGATTATTAATTTACGCGAGTTGTCCTAAAGACGCAAGTACTTTTTTCAAAAAAGTTGCTCAAAGCAAGTTCATGCAGGTAAATAGCGCCAAGCCAAGACCCTAAGCACACGATTCCAATGCTGAGCTAAACAGCTTCACCATCCGAACACGTGTGCCGGCGCCATCTGTACGACGGGCAACTTCCACATTATCGACGAGCATACGCATAAGCTTGATACCGCGTCCGCGTTCCTCGGATGTTACCGGTTCGCTCGCCCCATCGATAGAATAGCCAGCGCCCCGATCAAGCACCTCGAGCACAACACGGTCCCCATAGGCCTGAACCGTCAGGATGCAGCCAACACCGCCCGCATGGTCATATGCGTTACCCAATGCCTCACCCAACGCCAATGCGACGTCATAGCGCTCATCACGCCTCAGGGGAAGCGATTCGAGGAGCTCGGCCACACGATGCCGATAATACGGGAGATTCTCGATGCCTCGCTGCACTTCGACGCTCTTGCTCCATCGCGGCAACTCCCCCACCGGAATGGCGGGAATCGACTCCCGCGCCGGGCCCGCGACATGAAGGATGTCAACAAGTCGGGCAATTTCCAAAAAGCGAACGACCTCATCGGAGGCGTTAACGAGCGAAAGCAGCCCCTCATGCCTCATAAGCTCTCTAGCACGTGTAAGCAAAAACGCCAAACCCGTCGAGTCGATAAAGCCCACGGTCTGGCAATTGATGACAACACGACGCACGCCCCGGTCGATCAAATTATCCAACCGTCGGCGCAGTGCGGGCACCGAGGCGATGTCGATATCGCCCGGTGGCGTCAAAACCGCTATGTCATTCCACTCATTCATACGACCATGGTTCCCCAAAAGAGCTCGCTCGATGCACACGTATCTGCAACCGCGCAGATTTCGCCCGTCAGGCGTCGTGACCTACGATCGACCCCGTAAAAACTCAAGGGAAACCAGCGCGATGTCATCGTCCAGCGCCGACTCGGTAAAGCGGTCAAGCTCGCCCAAGACCTTGCCGCAGATTCCCGATACGCCCTCACCCGAGACAGAGAGCAGAAGGTCGCGAAGGCGTTGTTCGCCAAAGAAAGCACCCGAGCGATCACGTGCTTCGATTGTTCCGTCGGTATACATAAATAGCATGTCACCGGGAGCGAATGTAAACACGCCCGTCTCGTAGACCATGCTCTCAAAGGCACCGATCACGCCCGATTGGCACCCAAGGAGCTCCACTTCCCCCCCGCAGGTCTCGCCGCCGCCACGCGGCGTCGACGACGGCCTAATGACCATAGTGGGAGGATGTCCCGCAGAGCAATAAGTAGCGCGGCCCGCTTTAAGATCGATCTTGGCGATAAACGCCGTCACAAACGTCTCGACCCTCGAAAAGCCCATGAGCATGCTATTGAGCGAGCGTGCCATACGGGCAGGCCCTGCACCCTCCCAGGCATAGGCCGTCAGCGCCGTCTTGACGAGCGCCGACATCGACGCCGCCTCAATCCCCTTGCCGGATACATCGCCCAAAATCATTACGGCACAATCGTCGGGAAGACGGACAAGCGTATAGAAGTCGCCGCCGACCAACGCAGAATTCGTTGCCGATAGGTATACCGAATCGGTTGCAATGCCCGGAACGTCACCAAGCGAATTTCTCATGCCAATCTGAAGCGTCTGAGCGATATGACGCTCTTCGCGCTTTTGAGACTCGCCTTCATAGATCAGCTCAAAGTCATGCGCCAGATGCACCAGGTAGTCGTATTCAAGGTCGTCAATTGGTTCTTGGCTGCCATCGCGGAGCAGCAAAGCGCGCCTCGTCGGCCCCTTGGCGATATCAGCGGGAACAATCGCATCGTTGCTTCGTTTGCCATCCGCTTCCGAGTGGTAGCGCCCCGCTTCGATGCCGGAGTCGACATAAAGCCCCTGACACGGTAGGCCGTGGGCCCTCAACCATGAACCCATAGACGTGGATTCGTCCACACGTGTAAGGCGCACGTGCTTGAGGTCGTCAGCGCTCGTCCCGCCCAACACCGATGTCTCAAACCCGTCGGGGGCTGCCCCCAGGCGCGCTGCTGGCGCCGTGACAGAAAAGAAGAGTGACTCCGGATCGTCCGGCAGCGCCACACGACTGCCGCCCTCAAAATCGATGACATAGGTTTCGAGGCCCGCATCATACTCCACGGGGCAGAAATGACAATTGAGCACCGTGCAGATTTCCGTCGACACCGCTCGCGAGGCGGCAACGGGATCATCGAGATAGGTAAACAGTTCGTCGCGCAGCAAATTGAGCGAGCGGCCGAGCTCCGCCGTGCGGCGCGAACGTAAGCTCGACGCCATGCCGACCAGCTGAATAGACAGATAATCGCAGATGACCTCGAGCACGTTCACGTCATAGGCAAGTGGCGCCTGGGGGCGTTTCCAGCCAACTTCCAACACGCCAAGGACCTGCGTGCCGTAAAACACGGGAAGACAGATCTCGCTGCGATACGGGGGCATATCCTGCACGCGCAGCAAGTGCTTGGAACGATTGTCCAAATCCATGAACATACCCGAAGCAACCCGGTCGCCCTCAAGGTCCTGCTGAATCGACAGGCGACAGGCACGCGACTCGCGAAGCACGTAGGTCGGAATGCCCGCGCCGTACGGCATAAACTCGGGCAGATAGCTATCCTCAAGCTCCCTAGAAACACCGCAGAGCTTAAAGCCGCCGCTCTCGGAAAAATAGATAGCCGCACCGGAGGCATCGAGCGTTCCAACGAGCTGATTCAAAACGGTATCGAGCAAGCTGGGGAGCTCATCGGAGCCCACGGTACTCATAATGACTGAAAGGGTACCCGAAAGGCGTTTATTCGCCACCCTAAGCTCCGATAGCGCACGTTTGAGCTGACGATCGTGGGAATACTGCTCTTCGATGCTGTGAAGCGCCACCAGGACACGCGGTGCACGACGTCCAAAGATACGCGGAGGCGTAACGGAACCCGCGCGAACCAAGACGGGAATAAAAGACCCGTCGCTCAGCTTGAGCATCAGCTCGCTCTCGGAGCCATCGGTCTCAAACGGCAGGCGATGTTCGGTCGCGCGCTCAAAGGCAGACGAGTACAGAACGTCTTTGACATCACCGCTGATGACGTCAGCGCGTTCCTCGCACATCAGGTCGAGCAAACGATTATTCACATGCAGAATGGTTCCGTCGAGCTCACAGATGATGACAGCATCGCTCGTGATCTCGACCAGTTGGGCAACGTCTGCCCACTCGTTGCGCTCAAGCGTTTCCATCGTGGACCTCACCGTCTATCGGTAACAAAAAAGCCTCCGAAGAGGCTTCTGAAATGCGATGGTGTCGGAGGCGGGACTTGAACCCGCATGACCAAAAAGCGGTCACTAGCACCTCAAGCTAGCGCGTCTGCCAATTCCGCCACTCCGACATGCTATGCTGTTGATTCGCAGTTCGTTTTGTTGGACCCGCGCGTTCAACGAGGAAGATAATAACCTATGATTCGAGAACTGTGCAAGCACTTTTTAGAAAAAAGTTTACGAATTTGTAAATGCGCAGGTAGATCTATATGTCCGGCCCCGATTCGGTGTTGCCTCCCGGCGCGTCCTCGGGCATGAGCGATATTTTGCTGCGCACTTCGTGCTGCAAAATATCGCTCCCCCTGCGGAATGCGCCGGGAGGCAACACCGATACGGGGCCTGCAAATACGTACTTCAGACACAGTTCTCAGACATATTGTGGGGGCTGATGCAAATTTGGTGACTCGGCTTTGCCGAGCCCTTATATGGGGAGGCCGGAGCTAAAGCTCCGGCCTCGCTATCTTTCCCATTAGATTAAGTGAGCGATCAAGGAATCGCACTCCCCCCCTGCCGAGTTAACGTAGGGCCCGCCCTGAAGTTACTTTTCAGAACACTCCGCAGGACGCAAGAAACCCCCGCCGCACGAAGTGCGCAGCGGGGGTTTCTTGCATGTCCGAGGACGTTCTGAAAAGTAACTTCAGGGCGGGCCCGGACGAGAAAAAACCGACTACAGGTCGATGTGCGATTCCTTGATCGGGAACGGCTCCGCGAAGTGACAGGCGCAGCAGTGGCCCGGGGCAACTTCCTTAAACTCGGGAAGCTTCTCGGAGCAGATGCCCTGCGCGATCGGGCAGCGCGTGTGGAAACGGCAGCCGGTCGGCGGATCCAGCGGCGACGGCGGATCGCCGGCGAGGATGATGCGCTTGCGGGTCTTCTGGATATCCGGATCGGGCACCGGCACGGCAGACAGCAGCGACTGCGTGTACGGATGGTGAGGCTCGCTATAGAGCGTCTTCCAGTCCGAAACCTCGACCATCTTACCCAGATACATAACGGCAACGCGATCAGAAATGTGCTGTACGACGGAGAGGTCGTGAGCAATGAAGAGATAAGCAGTGCCGAACTTATCCTGAAGCTCCTTCAGCAGGTTCAAAACCTGGGCCTGAATGGAAACGTCAAGTGCAGAGACAGGCTCGTCGCAGATAATCAGCTTGGGCTTCAGCGCAAATGCGCGGGCAATGCCGACACGCTGACGCTGACCGCCGGAGAACTCATGAGGATAGCGGTTAATGTGCTCGGGGTTCAGTCCGACAACGTCGAGAAGCTCGCGGACACGCTCAATGCGCTCCTCCTTGGTGCCCACGCCGTGAATGGTCATGGGCTCGGAGACAATCTCGCCGATGGTCATACGAGGGTTGAGCGAAGCATAAGGATCCTGGAAGATAAACTGCATCTCGCGACGCATGTCCTTGATCTCATGCTTGCTCATCTCGGCAACATCTTTACCCTGGAAGAACACCTTACCGGCGGTCGGCTTGGTCAGGCGCATGATGGTGCGGCCCGTCGTGGACTTACCGCAACCAGACTCACCGACCAGACCAAAGGTCTCGCCCGGATAAATCTCGAACGAAATGTCATTCACTGCAGAGACGACACGCTTGGAGAAGCGCTTGGCGAACATGCCGGACTCAGCGGGGAACTCCTTAGAGAGGTGCTCGACCTTCAGCAGCGGAGTACGCTCGTTGGTATCTGCCATTACGCCTCGCCTCCCTTCTTGGAATCCTTGCGCGTACGGGACGTCTCAGGAGCGTTCTTGAGGAACTCGGGGTCACCGGAGTAGTGGCACGCAGAGTAATGACCAGACTCGGTGACAACGCGCTCGGGGCGCTGCTTGCGGCACTTGTCCGTCGCATAGGGGCAACGAGGAGAGAAGACGCAGCCCTCAGGCAGGTTCATGAGCGAAGGCGGGTTGCCGTGAATCGGCGTAAGCGGCTTCTTCTCTTCGATGGCCTGCTCCGGGATGGAGCGGATAAGGCCCCAGGTGTAGGGGTGGCGACTCTCGTAGAAGATTTCCTCAGCAGTACCGAACTCGACGGGACGGCCGGCGTACATAACCATGATCTTATCGGCCATATCGGCAACGACGCCCAGGTCATGGGTAATCATGATGATGGCGTTGCCGTTCTTCTCCTGCATTTCCTGCATGAGCTCGATAATCTGAGCCTGAATGGTAACGTCCAGAGCCGTCGTGGGCTCGTCGGCAATCAGGATATCGGGATCGCAGGCAAGAGCCATAGCGATCATGACACGCTGACGCATACCGCCGGAGAACTGGTGCGGATACTCATTGACGCGCTTCTCGGGCTCGGGGATACCCACGAGGTCCAAAAGCTCGGTAGCGCGCTTGAGCGCCTCCTGCTTGGAGTAGCCACGGTGCAGACGAAGGCCCTCGCCCACCTGCTTGCCGATCTTATAGACCGGGTTCAAGGAGGTCATAGGATCCTGGAAGATCATCGCGATGTCGTTTCCGCGAATGTGCTGCATCTCTTCCTCGGTCATCTCGAGGATGGAGCGACCGCGATAGCGAACGTCGCCGCCCTCGATCTTTCCCGGAGGCATCGAGATGAGGCCCATGATGGTCATGGCGGTCACGGACTTACCGGAGCCGGACTCGCCGACGACGCCCAGGGTCTCGCCACGATCGAGCGTATAGGACACACCGTCGACAGCGCGAACGACGCCATCCTCGGTATGGAAATACATCTTAAGGTCATCGACCTCGAGTAGATGCTGGCCCTCGGGAACCGGCTGGTCCTTCAGGTCCACATAGTTCTTGTTCTTCTTCATCCTTATGCGTCCTTCATCTTGACGTCGAGGGCGTCGCGCAGACCGTCACCCAGCAGGGTGAAGGCGAGCACCGTCGAGAGAATTGCCAGACCGGGCATGATCATCATCCAGGGAGCAGTCAGAAGATACTGCTGACCGTCCTGAATCATGGAGCCCCACGAAGGCGTAGGCGGAATAACGCCCATGCCGAGGAAGGACAGAGCGGACTCGGTCAAAATGGCACCACCAATGTTCATGGTCGCGTAGACCACGATGGAGGCGACGGAGTTCGGGAAGATGTGACGCATGACGATACGAGCATCAGATGCACCCATCGCGCGCGCTGCATCAACATAGTCGTTTTCCTTGACCGTCAAGATTGCAGAGCGGAAGACGCGCGCAATCGAAGGCCAGCCAAGAATGCCGATGGCGATAAAGACGTTCTGAAGACCACGGCCGATAACGGCGATCATGGCGACAACGAACAGCACGTACGGGAACGCCAGGAAGATATCCGCGCAACGCATGATGATCGTATCCCAGATGCCGCCATAGAAACCGGCCAGAGCGCCCATGACCAGACCGATCACCGTGGAGATGGCGGTGGCCATAATGCCAACGGACAGCGAAACGCGTGCACCGTAGATAACGCGGACGAGAATGTCACGGCCAAGGGCGTCGGTGCCAAACGGGTGCTCGGCACACGGAGCCAGCAGCGACGTCTCGGCCATGGTGGTCGAGTCGGAAGCCGTCGGCGAACCGAGCCAGGGCTTCGCCCACAGATCGGCAGTCAGCGCAACCAAAACGACGATGATGATCCAGCAGACACCGATAACGGCGAGCTTGTTCTTACGAAGACGCTTAAAAGCGTCGCCCCACAGCGTGCGGGACTTGGCGGGAGCAGATGCGGCCTTGGTGGCGGTAGCCTGCTCCTGAGACTGAGAATCAGTTTCCTGCATGAGACGTACCTCCCTTAGGCCTTATCCGACGGACCGCCAAGGCGGATGCGCGGGTCGAGGAATGCATAGCTAATGTCGACAAGCAGGTTGATCACCATGACGATGACGACGATGAGCGTAACTCCGCCCATAACGATGGGCCAGTCACGCATGCTAATGGCGCGATAGACCTCATAGCCGATACCGGGCCAGTTAAAGACCGTCTCGGTCAGGATGGCGCCCGAAAGCATGCCACCAAAGTCGACACCAATATAGGTAACGACGGGGATGAGTGCATTCTTAAGCGCGTGCTTGATGATGATCGCGCGATTGGAGAGACCCTTGGCCTTTGCCGTACGGATGTAATCCTGGTTCATGACGTCAAGCAGCTGCGAGCGCATAATGCGGGCGGCGTAAGCGGTCGAAACCGAAGCCAGCGTAATGGTCGGAAGCACATAGTGCATCCAATCCTGATACTGAGAGCTGGAACCGCCGGCACCCGAGATCGGCATGGAGATTGCACCGCCCGTGGCGTCCTTGAGGATGACGCCAAAGAACAGCTGCAGCAACATACCGAGCCAGAAGGCCGGGACCGCAACGAGGATCGACGTGGTGAGCGTTACCAAAATATCCCAGAAGGAATAACGCTTTACCGCCGAAATGATACCCGCACCGATACCCATAATTGCCTCGAGCACGATGGCGCACGCGGCAAGTTTGACCGTATACGGATACTTCTGGGCAAAGATTTCCGTAACCGGCAGCTTGCGCTGATACGAATTGCCCAGATCGCCATGAAGCAGGCCGTTCATGTAATACAAGTAACGGTCCACGAGCGACGTTTGAACGGGGTCGCCGTTCTCGTCAAGGATCGCGTTGCCGTCCTCGTCCGACTGGACCAGGTGATAGCGGACGCGAAGCTGAAGCTCCACCTCGGGGGACAGAGCCTTGTCTCCACCGATCAGCTTGATCGGATCTCCCGGCACGATATTCTGGAGGGCGAACAGAATCAGCGTAACGCCCAAAAATACCGGGATGAACTGAAGCACACGTTTAACGATGTACTTACCCATACCACTCCCCTATCTAGGGATTAACCTAAATGGGATGCCGATCGCCAGACCGGCATCCCAAAATTACCATCAGCCAGTTTACCCCAGGTTAGGGAGAACTGTATGTTTCCCATGAGGTCTACGTAAATACTTGACCCTCACGGAAGCTGCAAACTCTTAGGCGAGCTCAGCGGTACCCAGCTCGGCGTGCTTCTGCGGATCGACATAGAGGTGCTTGATGCGATCGGAGCCGACGATGGTGTGCGTGTAGAACATCACTGGGATGACCGGGCAGTCGGCAGCGACCATAGCGTCGGCCTCCTGCATCTTAGCGACGCGCTCTTCGTCGTCAACCGTGGTGCGAGCCTCGTTGACCTTAGCGTCGAACTCGGGGTTGTTGTAACCGGAGCGGTTGTCGCCACCGAGGGAATCAGAGTGGAACAGCGGATACAGGAAGTTGTCCATGATCGGGTAGTCGGCAATCCAGCCCAAACGACCGAACTCATAGTCGAAGTTCTGATACTGCTCGAGCAGGGCAGACCACTCGGGGGTATCGGAAGTAGCGTTAACGCCCACCTTGGCAAGGTCACCGATGATGGACTCCATGATCTCCTTGTGGCCACCGTCCTGGTTGTAGGACAGCTGCACGTTAATGCCACGATCGCCGTTGGCGTCAGCGGGAGCAACCTTGTCGAGGTACTCGTTAGCCTTGTCGACGTCGTAGGCGCAGAACTCCCATGCGCCCTCCTTGTAGCCATCGATGCCCGGAGGAACAATGCCGTCGGCGGGGGTACGGGTACCCTTGAAGATGGTCTTGCAGATGGCCTCACGGTTAATGGCCAGGGAGATGCCCCTGCGCAGGTCGGCGTTGTTGAACGGCTCGGCCGTGTTGTTGCAGGTCAGGTAGTAGGTGGAAGGCTCGGAGCCGAGCAGCATGCGCTCGCCGTCACCCATGGTGTAGCCGTCCTTGGACACGCCGCGATCCTTCTTGGCGGCATCGATCTGAGCAACGGGAACGTCGCAGACATCGAGGTTACCGGCCTGGAACTCCTTGTAAGCGGTCTCCATGTCCTTGATGACCTGGAAGTGGATGCCATCGATCTTGGCCTTGTCGCCATAGTAATCGTCGAACTTCTTGAGGTTGATCTCCTGACCATCCTCCCACTTGCCGTCCATCATGAACGGGCCGTTACCGACCGGCGCAAGATAGAAGCTCTTGGCATCGGACTCGGCGCACTCGGGAACCGGGGCCAGAGCCGGGTGAGAGGCGACGAAGGGGAAGTCGGCGTAAGCGGAAGACAGCTTGACGACGAGGGTCTCATCGTCGGGACAGGTAACACCGCTGAGCTCAGTAGCGTTACCGGCAAGCAGATCGTCATAGCCCTCGACCATGGAAAGGTGATAGGAAACCTCGGACGGGCCATACTCGGTAGCGATGGCCGACTTGGTGTTGACCAGACGCTCCCAACCGAGCTTGAACGACTTGGAGGTAACGTCGTCACCGTTGTGGAACTTGGCCTTCTTGATCTTGAAGGTAAACTCGGTGGCGTCGTCGTTGGCCTCGAAGGACTCGCAAGCCAGCGGAACGATCTCGCCCTTCTCGGCGTCATAAGAGGTCAGAGCGTCAAAGAGCTGGTACTCGACCTGAGTACCCTGGTCCTCCTGGACATTGTAGGGGTCGATGCAGACCGGGTTGTTGATGTAGAAGCTCAGCGTCGAACCGGACTCAGAACCGGAAGTGTCGCCGCCCTTCTTGCCGCATGCGGCAAGAAAAGCCATGGAGCTCGCAGCGAGGGTGCCGCCAACAAAGGCGCGACGACCCATAACGGGCTGGTGGAACATAGAATCAGCCATGCCATCCTCCTTAAGAGATAGGACAAAGAAATGTTCAGTCGGACATATGTCGAGACAATCCGATCCGAACCATCAAAACGCCGCCCGCCGCTATGGCTGGTTATGCACAACAGGCCAACGTTTTGCAATACAGTAGCGCATTTTATGCACGATTTGGCGCTAATTCCGGTTAACGGTCGAGAATTTCTTTAGTTGGGCGAAGTATGTGGGGATATTTTGACTCTGTTACAAATATGTAAACAAAAAGGGTCCCGCACCTGCGAGACCCATTGCAAACGTATATACGCCGATGCTTAGTAGCCGACGATGCCCTGCGGGAAGAAGAACATGCACAGGACGACGCACACGGCAAAAACAACGGCCATAATTACCGTCAGGCGATCGAGGTTCTGCTCCATGACGCCCGTGGCAGAGCTGGAGTTATACAGCGAGCTAGCGATCATATCCGAAACGCCGGTGCCCTTACCGGAATGCATCAGGACGAGAATCGTCAGCGCCACGGCAGAGACAGCCCAAACGACAAACAGAAGAATCTGGAACGGACCCATAGATAAGCTCCTTAATAGAACAGTTCAAACTCCAGTACTGTACCACAATCCCCCGCTCTTCCCTACCTGCCACTCAAGGACAGGGCGCAAATGGCAGAAATACCAAAAAGAGGGTTGTCCGGTTGTGGACAACCCCCTTACTAGAAAACGGGATTTGTTTTCTACTAGGCCTCGGTGGCGAGCACGCGGCCCGTCATCTCGGCGGAAGGCTCAATACCAGCCATGGTGAGCATGGTCGGAGCGATATCGGAAAGACGGCCGTCCTCGATACCAGTGAGCTTGGCCTTCTCATCAACGATGATGAACGGCACGCGGTTAGTGGTGTGAGCCGTAAACGGATGCTTGGAACCGTCGGAAGCAACGTCAAACATGTGATCGGCGTTGCCGTGGTCGGCGGTAATCAGCGCAAAGCCGCCCTTGGCGAGAATCGCCGGGACAACCTTGGACAGGGCATCGTCAACAGCCTCAACGGCCTTAACGGCGGCGTCGAAGACACCGGTGTGACCAACCATGTCGCAGTTCGCGAAGTTCACGATGTAGAAATCAGCGCGATCCTCGTTGATGGCGGCGACAAGCTTCTCGGTAACCTCGGGAGCGCTCATCTCGGGCTGCAGATCGTAGGTAGCGACCTTGGGGGAAGCGACGAGTACGCGCTCCTCGCCCTCCTTGGGCTCCTCGATGCCGCCGTTGAGGAAGAACGTCACGTGGGCGTACTTCTCGGTCTCGGCGGTGTGCAGCTGCTTCAGGCCATTGGCGGCGATAACGTCGGCCAGGACGTTCTCGGGGAACGTCTTGGGGAAGGCGACCTCGACGTCAAACGTCGGATCGTACTCAGTCATCGTCACAAAGTGCGAAAGCTTGATCTGCTCGCGCTCAAAGCCGTCGAACTCCTTGTCCGTGAACACGCGGGTCATCTGACGAGCGCGGTCGGGACGGAAGTTAAAGAAGATGGCCGCGTCGCCCTCGTGAATGCCCTCGTTGTGGGCAGCGAAGGGCTCGACGAACTCGTCGCCGCGCGGATCCTTCTCGTAGTAGGCCTTGATACCGGCAACGGGGTCGGTATCGGCATCGGACGCGTTGACCATGACGTCGTAGGCGCGCTGGATGCGCTCCCAGCGATTATCGCGGTCCATGGCCCAATAACGGCCCGAGACGGTGGCAACGCGAGCGTCGCAACCGGTCTCCTCGGAGATCTTAGCCAGGAAGGCGCAGAACTCACTCATGTAACCGGCACCGGACTGCGGATCAACGTCGCGGCCATCCATGAAGGCGTGGACGCGAACGGTCTTGACACCATGCTCGGCAGCCATCTTGACCAGAGCCTCGACGTGGTTCATGTGAGAATGAACACCGCCAGGGCTCATAAGGCCCATGAGGTGGAGAGTCTTGCCGTCAGCCTTGACGTCGTCCATAGCCTTGACGAAGACCTCGTTCTTGGCGATGGAGCCATCCTTGATGGCGTTGTTGATGCGTGAAAGCTCCTGGAACACGATGCGGCCGGCACCGATGTTGAGGTGACCCACCTCGGAGTTACCCATCTGGCCATCGGGAAGACCCACGTCCTCGCCCGAAGCGCCGAGCGTGGTGTGGGGGTACTTCTCGTACAGGCTATCGAGGAAGGGCGTCTTGGCAGCGGCGACGGCGTTCTCGCCATCGGCCGGAGCCAGGCCGCAGCCGTCCATGATGATCAGGAGTGCAGGAAGATGACGCTGTGCCATATGTCCTACTCGCCTGCCTTGACGACCATAGAGGCGAAGTCGGCAGCCTTGAGCGAAGCGCCGCCCACGAGGGCGCCGTCAACGTCGGGCTTGGCGACGAGCTCGGCGATGTTGCCGGGCTTGGCAGAGCCACCATAGAGAACGCGGATGCCGTTAGCGAGCTCCTCGCCGAACATCTCCTTGAGGGTCTCACGGATAGCGCCGCAGACCTCCTGAGCGTCCTCGGCGGTAGCGGTCTTACCGGTGCCGATGGCCCAGATGGGCTCGTAGGCGACGACGACCTGCTTGGGGCAGGTGATCTCAAGACCAGCAAGGCCAGCCTTGACCTGGTTCACGACATGCTCGACATAGGTGCCAGCCTCGCGGACCTCGAGGGACTCGCCGCAGCAGAAGACGGGAACAAGACCGGCGGCAACAAGAGCCTTGGCCTTCTTGTTCTGGTCCTCGTCGGTCTCGTGGAAGTAGTCGCGACGCTCGGAGTGACCGATGATGCAGTAGGTGCAGCCAGCAGACTTGAGCATGTCGCAAGAGGACTCACCGGTGAAGGCACCCTTGGCCTCCCAGTACACGTTCTGTGCACCGAGGGCAATGGGGGCAGCCTGAATACGGTCATGAACCGTGGTGATGTCGATGGTCGGAGGGCAGACGAGCACCTCGACGCCGGCCGGAACCTCGGGCAGAGCCTGAGCCAGCTCGTCGGCGAGCTTGGCGGCCTCGGCGACGTCGTTGTTCATCTTCCAGTTACCAGCGATAAGAAGGGTGCGATTAGGCATCGAGAAGCGCCTCCACTCCGGGCAGGGCCTTACCCTCGACGAGCTCCATGGAAGCGCCACCACCGGTGGAGATCCAGCTCATCTTGTCGGCCAGGTTGAACTTGTTGACAGCTGCGACAGAGTCGCCACCGCCGATGATCGAGGTGCAGTCGGCCTCGGCGACAGCCTCGGCAATAGCCTGGGTGCCGTGAGCGAAGTTGTCGAACTCGAAGACGCCCATGGGACCATTCCAGAACACAGTCTTGGCGCCCTTGACGGCCTCGGCGTAAAGCTCCTCGGTCTTGGGGCCGATGTCCATACCCTCACGATCGCCGGGGATAGCGTCGGAAGCGACAACCTCGGGGACAGCGTCCTCGCCAAAGTGATCGGCAACGCGGTTGTCGATGGGGAGCAGGATCTTGACGCCCTTCTCCTCGGCCTTCTTGAGCATCTCGCCAGCGCGCTCGACCCAGTCCTCTTCCTTGAGGGACTGACCGACGGACAGGCCCTGAGCCAGGAAGAAGGTGTAGGCCATACCGCCACCGATGATCAGGGTGTCAGCGGAGTCGATAAGGTGATCGAGAACGCCGATCTTGGAGGAAACCTTGGAACCGCCGACGATGGCGACGAAGGGGCGCTCGGGCTCGGCGAAGATGCCGGTCAACGTGTCGACCTCCTTCTCGAGCAGGAAGCCGGCGACGGCAGGCAGGTAAGCGGCGGGGCCCACGACGGAACCCTGGGCGCGGTGAGCGGTGCCGAAGGCATCGAGAACGAAGACGTCACCATAGGAAGCGAGCTTCTTGGCGATCTCGGGATCGTTCTTCTTCTCACGCTTATCGAAGCGGACGTTCTCGAGAACGAGAACCTTGCCCGGCTCGACGGCGGCGACAGCCTCAGCAGCCTTCTCGCCGTAGGTGTCGGCGACAAAGGCAACGTCGAGACCAGAGAGCTCAGCGAGCTTCTTGGCGACGGGCTCGAGGGACAGCTCGGGCTGGAAGCCGGTGCCATCGGGACGGCCGAGGTGGCTCATGAGGATGACGCGAGCATTGTGCTCAACGAGATAGTTGATGGTGGGCAGGGCAGCCTTGATACGGGTGGTGTCGCCAACGACGCCATCCTTGATAGGCACGTTAAAGTCAACGCGGACGAGAACGCGCTTGCCGTCGACATCGATGTCGCGGACGGTCTTCTTGGTAAAGGCCATGTTTGCTTCTACCTTTCGTACGTGTCTGCCTCCCATTACGGCAGACGATTTCTTATAAAAAGGGCGCGACCCTAGGGTGTAAGCCCTATAAGGCCGCGCCCTTCTTTAGACGCTCAACGAGCTATTCGCTAAAAGCTAAATTAAGCAACGAACTTCTCGAAGTACTTGATGGTGCGGACCATCTGAGAGGTGTAGGAGTTCTCGTTGTCGTACCAAGAGGTGACCTGAACGAGGGTCTGGCCGTTGCCGAGGTCAGAGCACATGGTCTGAGTGGCGTCGAAGATGGAGCCGTGGGTCTCGCCGATGATGTCGGTGGAGACGATGTCGTCCTCGTTGTAACCGAAGGTCTCGGAGATGGTGGCAGCGTAGGCCTTCATAGCAGCGTTGACCTCGTCGACGGTGACCTTCTTGTCAACGACAGCGTAGAGGTTGGTGATGGAGCCGGTCGGCGTCGGGACGCGCTGGGCGGCACCGATGAGCTTACCGTTGAGCTCGGGGAGAACCAGGCCGATAGCCTTGGCAGCACCGGTGGTGTTGGGGACGATGTTGACGGCGCAGGCGCGGCTACGACGCTTGTTGCCCTTGCGCTGCGGGCCGTCGAGCGGCATCTGGTCGCCAGTCCAGGCGTGAATGGTAGTCATGATGCCGGACACGATGGGAGCGAAGTCGTTCAGACCCTTGGCCATCGGGGCGAGGCAGTTGGTGGTGCAGGAAGCAGCGGAGATGATGTTGTCCTCAGCGGTCAGCGTCTCGTGGTTGACGTTGTACACGATGGTGGGCAGATCGCTGCCAGCCGGAGCGGAGATGACGACCTTCTTGGCGCCAGCGTTGATGTGGGCCTGAGCCTTAGCCTTGCTGGTGTAGAAGCCGGTGCACTCGAGAACGACGTCGACGTCGAGGTCGCCCCAAGGCAGGTTGTTGGCGTCGGCCTCCTTGTAGATCTTGATCTCCTTGCCGTCAACGGTGATGGAATCCTCGCCAGCAACGACCTCGTGATCGCGAGCGTAGTTGCCCTGCGTGGAGTCGTACTTCAGCAGGTAAGCGAGCATATCGGGAGAGGTGAGGTCGTTGATAGCGACGATCTCGGAGCCCTCATGACCGAACATCTGACGGAAGGCCAGACGACCGATGCGACCGAAGCCGTTAATAGCAACCTTTACTGCCATTGTGTCTCCTTTCGTAAGGCCCCCGCAAGCTACAGCGCCTGCCGTTGAGGCCCACAAACTAACCACTCGCCTAATATACCTTTTTTTTGACTTGAATTTCACGAGAATGCTCGAAATTGAAAATCAAATTTACGTTAAAACGTTTTAAAGACTAAAATAGCAGTTAAATCCATATATAAGTCGATACTTCAAACTACCTGTTTGCTTCAATGAGCTTTTCAAGCCTCAAAACTCGATGGTAGAGGGCTGACTTCGACAAGGGAGGGTCAGCCATCTCCCCCAAATCACGCAGTGACAGATCGGGGTAGCGCTCGCGCAGGTCGCAAAAGACCGCCAAGGCATCCGGAAGCGCATCGCGAAGGCCACGCTGCTCGAGCTCATCGATAAGCGCAAGCTGATGTTGGGCAGCGCCGGCGCTTCTGGTCTGGTTGGCGAGCTCGGCGTTCACGCGACGGTTCACATCGTTCTTAACCAACTTGACCGCGCGCGCCTCCTCAATCTCGGCAACGCTGCGCTTGGCACCAATCAGCTTTAAAAGATGCTCGATTTCCTCGGCGCTCTTAATGTACACGGCATATGACCCCCGCCGAGCATTAACACGCGCATGGACCCCAATCTGCTCCAACAGATCGCAAAGTCCCTTGGCATATTGCTCGCCCTGCACCGCGATCTCCAAATGAAAATCGCCGCGTGGATCGGCCACGAAACCGCCCGCGATGAGCGCGCCGCGGATATAGGCAAGCCTGCAGCAGGGACGGGCAACGATATGTCGGGGCACGCCGGCGACAAGTCCTCCCCTACGGTCGAGGATGCCCAGCAGCACCAGAGCCTTATCCAGGTCTGGCTGATCAGGCAAGGTGATGAGGTAGTTTCGAACCTTATGCAATACAGATTTACGAACGGTGAACTCCGTTTTGAGCTTAAGGATGCGATGCGTCAGCGTGATCATCGTGCGCGCGACGGCGCCCGTCTCGGTCGCGACCGTCAAACGATACCGCCCGGAGCCGGCCAGCGAAAGTGTACCGCTCACACGCGTCAGGGCGGCAAGCGTCGACAAGTCGCAGTATTCACATTCGGGTTCGCAGCGCGCGAGCTCGTCGCGCACCTCGGCGGTAAACGACATGCAGGCCTATGCCTTCGTGTTGGCGCGCGAAAGGTCGCGGTGGGAAATGCTCACGTGATATTGGGCGCCTTCCAAATAACGTGCCGTGGCCTCGGCGATGGCAACGCTGCGGTGTTGACCGCCCGTGCAGCCGATGGCGATAGAAAGCTGTGGCTTGCCCTCCGCGATATAGCCCGGCATCACCGTATCGAGCAGCTGTGTCCAAGCCTTCCAAAACTCCTGCGTCTTGGGATGGTCCAGAACAAAATCTGAGACCTTTTTATCGAGACCGGTCATCGTGCGCATCTCGGGATCGTAGAACGGATTGGGCAGGAAACGAACGTCGATCATAATGTCCGCCTCGACGGGCATGCCGTGCTTAAAGCCAAACGAGAACACGTGAACGTCCATGAGCTGCTGGTCGGACAGCTCGGAAAATGCCATACGTAGCTTGTTGCGCAGCGCAGAGGTGCGCAGACGGCTCGTGTCGATAATCATATCGGCTCGGTCGCGCACGCCCTGCAGCTGAAGGCGCTCGCGTTGAATGGCATCGGCCGTAGTCTCCCCCGGCTTGGCAATGGGATGGCGGCGGCGATTTTCGCTGTAGCGACGAATCAGCACCTCGTCAGAAGCCTCCAGGAACACGATGTCGCAGCTCATCTCGCGCTCTTCGAGCGCGGCGACCGCATCGAGCAACTCGTCAAACAGTCCCTGGCTACGCAAATCGCAGGTAACGGCGAGATGCCTGCCCACGCCCGTATTGATGCCGACGAGCTCGGCAAGCTGGGCGATGAGACGCGGAGGCAGGTTATCGATGCAAAAATAGCCCATGTCCTCGAACACGTGCATGGCCTGTGTGCGGCCCGATCCGGACATTCCGGTGATGATGACGATATCGGGGATGCGCTCCGAGCGCTCCGCCGCATCCATGGCATCTCCCTTTTGCATGTGCTGCCTCCCGAAAACAAGCGCGGGACCCAGCAACCCGGATCCCGCGCGGTCAATTGCCTATATTGAGTATACCGCCCCGAGCGGATACGAGGCCTGTCTTACGCCTCAAGCGCAGCCTTGAACCAACTCGTAATACTCGTGGGGTGCGTGATGGCGGTGCCGACGACAACGGCCCAGGCGCCAGCATCGATCGCAGCGCGAGCCTCCTCGGGCGTATGCACGCGACCCTCGCAAATGATGGGAAGGCCGGGGAATTCCTCAGTCGCCTGGCGCAGGAGCGGCAGGTCGGGGCCATCGGCCATGGTGCAGTCGATGGCGGCGACGCCGTGAGAAAGCGTGGTGGATACAAGGTCGAAGCCCATATCAACAGCACGGCGAATGTCCTCGATGGTGGCGCAATCCGCCATCAGGAGCACACCCTCCTCGTGCAGCGGGCGGAAGGTATCCTCGACCGTCTTGCCATCGGGGCGCGGACGATCGGTGGCGTCGATCGCCACGATATCGGCACCGGCAGCAACGCAGGCGCGAGCGTGACGCAGCGTCGGCGTGATGTAAACGCCCTCGTGCCCATCCTTCCACAGGCCGATGACGGGAACCTCACAGCGACCCTTAATGGCGGCAATGTCGGCAAGGCCCTGGCAGCGAATGGCGGCGGCGCCGCCGAGCTCGCAAGCGCGAGACATTTGCGCCATGGTCTCGGGCGTACGAAGCGGCTCGCCCATATACGCCTGAACGCTCACGACGAGCTTGCCCTTCAGGGATTGAATCAAAGGATCGACGGTCATAAGGCTGCAACCTTTCTTAGAATAGCCTCCCGAGGCGTGTTGTCTCGGGAGGCTCCTTCAGCAGATACTTTTACTTCAACGAGGCGAGAAGATGCTCAGCGGCGCCGATGAGCGGAGCATCGCCCTCCAGAGAACCGATGAGGATCGGCGTGTTCTGAAGCGGATCGAGCGCCTGGCTGGCATAGCCCTCGTGCACCGAATCCTTCCACGTCTGCGAACGCCAATCGGGACCTTGGTGAATCACGCCGCCCGAAAGCACGATGACCTCAGGGTCCAGGATGTTAGCGAGCGAGCCCAAGCTGGCCCCCAGCGCAAAGCCGGCGTCATGGATGACCTCGGTCGCCTTTGCGTCGCCCGCACGGCACAGGTCGTTCACATCGCGACCGACCGAAGGACGGCTGGGGTCGACGCGACCAAAGCGCTCATCGTACATACGACCAATGGAAGTGCCCGAAGCAACCGACTCAAGATGACCAGAACGTCCGCAGGCGCAGGGAATGCCGGCGGCAGCCGAGCACTCGATGTGGCCCATATGGCCGGCAGCACCATGGAAGCCCTGCATCACGCGGCCGTTCTCGACATATGCGCCGCCGATGCCCGTACCGATGCCCAGACACAAGACGGAGAACTTGCCCTTGCCGACGCCCCAGTGGGCCTCGCCCAGAGCATGAGCCTGCACGTCGCCCACCACGGCAACGGGGAGACCAAGGTCCTCGCGCAGACGCGGCCCCAACTGAACGCCGGACCAGCCGGGCATGATCTCGTTGGCATACGCGATGGCGCCCGTCTTGGGATCGACGACGCCGGCAGCACCGATCCCGACGCCAAGGACCTCGACATCGGGATTCGCCTCGAGAGCGGCCTTGATGGACGCCTCGATACGCTGGAAGACGGCCTCGCCGCCCTCCTGGGCCTCGGTGGGAACCTCAGCTTCAAAGACCGGATGGGGCACGCTGCCATCAGCCGGATACTCCATAATGGCAGTCGCAATCTTGGTGCCGCCGATATCGACGGAGCAAACGTACTTGTTCTCCATGTCGCTCTCCTTAGGAGATAAAAACAACTACAGGAAATGCGCCGTCAGGCTAGCCGCCACAGCGCGGTAAAGGTTTTCCAGGTGCCCGAGGTTGGGGTGAAAGTGGTCGGGCGTTGACCCAATGGGTCACGCCCGACCACTTGAGCCCCAAGATCGGGTGCCCGGGGAAGCTTTACAGGAGACCGTTGTCCTGGAGGACCTTCTTAATCGCCTCGACGTTCTCGCCGGTCATGGCCTTCACCGGGCGCGGCATGGTCGGGCTGTCGAAGATGCCCATGAGGTTCATAGCGGTCTTGAAGGCGCCGACGCCACCGGCATAGCCCTGGACGCCCGAGGTGACATCCCAGATGTGCGAAATCTCATTGAGGCGATCCTGCTCGGCCTTGACGGTAGCCCAGTCACCGGCCTGAGCGGCCTTCCACTGGCGCACGTAGCCCTCGGGCTCAACGTTGGCGAGACCCGGGACGGAACCGTCGGCGCCACCGAGGTAAGCACCGTCGACAACAACCTCGTGACCGGTGAGGATGCTCATCGGATGGCCGTTCTTCTCATTCTCCTGAACGAGGTAGCGGAACGAGATGTCATCGCCCGAGGAATCCTTGACGCCGGCCAGAACGCCCTCGGCGCCGAGCTTGGCAAGGAGCTTCCAGGGGAGCTTGGTGTGGACGCACACGGGGATGTCGTAGGCGAAGATGGGCAGGTCGAGTTCCTCGTGCAGGATGCGGAAGTGCTCCTCGACCTCGGTCATGCCCTGCAGGGCATAGAACGGGCAGGTGGCGACGAGGGCATCGGCGCCCAGCTCCTGGGCGACCTTGCCGTGCTCGATCATGCGCTCGGTCTCGGTGTCGATGATGCCGACCAGAACAGGCACGCGGTGATCGACGATGCGCACGGCCTCGGCGATGATCTGACGACGACGCTCGTCGGTGGAGAAGACGACCTCGCCCGAGGAGCCCAGGAAGAACAGGCCATCGACGCCGGCATCGATCATGCGGTTGATGCTGCGCTCAAAGGAGGCAACGTCGAGCTGGTGGTCTTCGGTATCGGGAACAACGACGGGAGGGATAACGCCGGTGAATTTCTGAGTTGCCACAAGAATCTCCTTAGTTGTCTGGCGAGCGGCCCTATGCCACCCACTCTTGTTGGCAGTGTCCAGGCCGTCTAGGCCAAAGAACACGGGTAGAACGTTTGGTTAAAAAAGTCGACGACTTCGTTTTCGAACGCATTGATGCGCTCGTGAGCGTATTTGGCATAGATGATATGCCTCCGGTCACACTCAAGACCGTTGAATACGGCGAACTGGCCCTTGGGATCGCTCACGGCATCCATGAGCGATGTGCCTATGAGCACCGATCCGCGCACCCGAGACGACAGAGCCTCGAGGCCACCGGGGATTGGATTGGCAGCCGCCGTGCAGGCAAGGCCCCGCTCGTCCAGAGCAGAAACCGCCAGCGCAACACCGCCGCCAAGGCCCTCGCCCCACGCAAAAATACGATCGGGGTCCATGCCATCAAGATTGCGCGCGACCTTCGCCAACGCGCAGCCCCAACGGACGCGCTCGACAAACGCAGGTGAGGTAATCCCCTGCTGCAGGTCGTCCGCACCAGCAACATCGTCATCCAGCGCGAGGACGGCATACCCCATGGCGGCAAATCTCGTCATGTGATGCCAGCCGCGCACAGGCCGATCGATGTCGTGGAACATCAGACATAGCGGCACGCGCTCAGATACTCGGGCACGACCGACAGGCTCGATCAAACGAGCGTGAATCGCATCGTCACCGAGCTCAAAGGAGACCTCCGAGTAACGGGCGCAGGGGTTAGCAAAGTCAATCGCCGTAATGGCCAGGCTTTGAATCTCAAGATTCAAAGCGCATGTCTCTAAATCAGAAACATCCGCAGAAGCATCGCCGCGCCAATCCCGGAAATCGGAGAGCCTTGACGAAACCGTTCCAGGAATCCCCGCAAGCTCGGAGACAATCAGCTCATTGACATTGCTCTCGCACTTAGACATGAGCCTCCCCTCCCTTGCAGAAAAACGGAATGATCAAATCGTCAAAATCCTGAATCTCCTCGTGTCCAAAGCCTTCAAAGAACTCATGACGCTTTTCGCAGGTCAGGTTGTTATAGACCGCAAACTGTGTCGCTGGCGGACAGACGATATCGGCTGTGCCGGTGCCAAACAGCACGGGGCATTTGACCATAGGGGCAAAGTTCTTGGAATCAAAGTACGCCAGCTTGGCATAAGCTTCGTTAATACGAGTCGAGTCCTCGTCAAACCAGCGAGACCAATAGCGCAGGCCCTCGTAGGCAATGTCGTCGGCATCCAAATCCCAGACCATGCGGAAATCTGACAGGAAGGGATAGAGGATGGCGGCGCGATTGATAAGCTCGCTGTTAAGTGCACAGGTCGCAATGCCCAAACCGCCGCCCTGCGACGCGCCGTTCACAAACACACGCGCAAGATCGATGCCCTCGAGCTCGCGAACGATGCGGCACAGGATGCGAATATCTTGGTGCAAGCGGACATAGTAGAGGTTGGCCGGGTCGCCGTCGATACCGGCGACGATATGACCGGCAACCGTTGTGCCCTCAAATCCACCAATGTCCTCGGAGGGACCTCCTTGGCCGGGGCAGTCGAGGGCGATGAGTGCCATGCCCATGCCCGCAAACGACGCCTGCTCAAACCAGCTGCGGCTTGCACCCGGATACCCATGGAACTGAAGTACCAATGGCACGGGCTCGTCCGAGACGGGTTTAAGGTACTTGGCATGCAGGCGAGCGCCACACATGCCGGTATACCAGAGATCGAAAAGCTGGCAGGTCGCGGCATCGGTGACCGATGCCGCCTCGATCGCATAGTCAAGCCCGACAGCGTCGGCCTCGGCCATGCGATCCTTCCAAAAGAGATCGAAATCTGATGGACGGGGCATGGCGCCTCGATATTCACCAAATTGATGTTGTAGCTCCTGAGCACTTGGCATGGCTCGTGAACCCAACCTTTCGGAATCGCAACGGAGGTGCGCCCGGCAAGGGAACCGGGCGCACGGGAGGGAAAGCGAGGCTACTCGCCGAGCTTGGGATGCAGCAGCGACGGCGCAGCGCCGAGCAGCATCTTGGTGTAGGGGTCCTGGGGGTGCTGGAAGACCTGCTTGGCCTCGCCCTGCTCGACGATCCTGCCGCCATTCATAACGATGATGTCGTCAGAGATATAGCGGACCGTCTGGATGTCATGGCTGATGAACACCATGGCCAAGCCGAGCTCCTTCTTAAGGTCGGTCAGCAGGTTCAGAATCTGCGCGCGGACTGAAACGTCCAGAGCCGAGGTGGGCTCGTCGGCGATGATGGCATCGGGGTTCAGCGACAGGGCACGGGCAATTGCGACGCGCTGGCGCTGGCCGCCCGAAAGCTGGCCGGGAAGAACCTCGGCAGCGGAGCTGGGCAGACCGGTGAGCTCCAGGAGCTCCTTGACGCGCTTCTCCTGCTCGGCCTCGGTACCCAGGTTGTGGACGCGCATGGGGTCGAGCAGCTGCTCGCGAACGACCATGCGGGGGTTGAGCGCCGTGGCCGGGTTCTGGAACACGACCGAGATGACGCGACCCATGTGGCGACGGTCCTCGGCGGTACGTTTGGTAACGTCCTTGCCCTTAAAGTAGACCTTGCCGCTCGTGGGGGCCTGCAGGCCGCACATGACGTTGGCGGTGGTGGACTTACCGCAACCGGACTCGCCGACGATGCCGATCGTCTGACCGGGCATGAGCTTAATCGTTACACCCTGAACGGCGTGAACCAGGTTGGGGTGCAGAATCGAGCCGGTACGGGTCCTAAAGGTGACGTGGACGTCATCAAGGAAGATGATCGGCTCGACGCCGTTGACTGCGGTCTCGCTCATCTACATCACCTCCGCGTGAGGGGTCAAACCATTTGCCTTGAGCACCTCGTCGGGGAGCTCGGAATAGAAGTGCTCGGTGCCAGGCACGCGCTTGAAGACCGGACGGGTGTCCAAGCCAATACGCGGATGGCTCGAGCGGGGCGCGAAGCGATCGCCCTTGGGGAAATCGCGCGGGCTCGGAACGGCGCCGGGCACCTGGTGCAGGCGACCCGAACCGCTCTCGATGGACAGAACGGAACCCAGAAGACCGCGGGTGTACTCGTGGATCGGGTTGGTGAGCAGCTCCTTGGTGGGTGCCTGCTCGATAACCTGGCCAGCGTACATAACCGTGATGTTATGGGCAACCTCGGCGACCAGAGCCAGGTCATGCGAAACGAAGATCATGGCAAAGCCGAGCTTGGCCTGAAGATCGTTGAGCAGCTTGATGACCTGCTTCTGGACGGTAACGTCCAGAGCGGTCGTGGGCTCGTCGCAGATGACCAGCTTGGGGTCGCGGGTAAGGGCCATAGCGATCAGGACACGCTGACGCTGGCCGCCGGAAAGCTCGTGCGGATAGCTCTCGAGCGTGCGCTTGGGATCGAGGCCGACGAGCTCCAGGAGCTCCTCGGCGCTGCGGGTTCCGCCGCGCTTGGTGAGCTGCTTCATCTGGGCAGAGATGAGCATGGAGGGGTTGAGCGAGGACAGGGCGTCCTGATAGACCATAGCGATATCGGTACCGCGCAGGCCGAACCACTCCTTCTTGCTCATCTTGAGCAGGTCACGGCCTTCCCAGAGGACCTCGCCGGAAAGGTGCTCGTCCTCATCGGTCAGGCCCATGATGGCCAGCGTGGTGATGGACTTACCGCAACCGGACTCGCCCACCAGGCCCATGGTCTGACCAGGACGGACGTCAAAGTTGACATGGTCGACGACGTTGATATCACCGTGATGCTCAAACTGGATGCAGAAGTCACGGACCGAGAGAATCGGTTCGACAGACTCGTCGGGCACATGGCGATCGTCACGCTTGAGCTCAACATCGCGCAGGGCGCCAAGGCGAGCGGAGAGGGACTGGGCCTGCTCCTTGTAGGCGCGAACGGGGTCGGAGACCAGCAGGTCGGCCTCGCGACGCTTGGAGGAATCGGTCGGATCCAGGGCGGCGGAGGGAGCAGCGGCCATGGCGTCGGTAATGCCCTCGGAGAGGATGTTGAGCGCCAGGCAGGTAATCATGATGGCCAGACCCGGGAACAGCGCCTGCCACCAACGGCCGGCAAGCACGCCGCCGCGGGCGTCGGCGAGGATGTTGCCCCAGGTAGCGGTGGGCTCCTGAATACCAGCGCCGATGAAGGTCAGCGAGGCCTCGAAGATGATGGCGTCGGCGACCAGGGTAACGGTGAAGACCATGATCGGGGCGATGCAGTTACGCAGAACATGCTTGATCAAAATCCACGGAGCCTTGGCGCCGGAAACGATGACCGCACGGACATAGTCCTCGCCGTACTCGGACACGATGTTGGCGCGCACGATACGGGCAATCTGCGGAGTGTACATGAAGCCGATGGCGAAGATGATCGACGGCACGGAGTTGCCAAGGATGGAGACGAAGACGGCCGCGAGGGCGATGCCGGGGATGGACATGATGATGTCCAAGATACGCATGATCGTCTCGGAGACGGCCTTGCGCGAAACCGCTGCAAGGGCGCCCACGACCGAGCCGCAGACCAGAGCCATGGCAGTGGCGCCAAAGCCGATGATCAGCGAGTAACGACCACCGTAGAGCATACGCGACAGAATGTCGCGGCCCTTATCGTCGGTACCGAAGATAAATCCGTTGCCGGGAGCCTGGCGAGCCGTAAAGATCTCGACCGGGCTATAGGGGGCAAGAAGGGGCGCCAGAATCGCAGTCAGGGCGACCAGCACCAGCACGACGGCGGCAATCTTAGAAGACAACGTCATCTTCTTCCAGCCACCGAGCTTGAGCCCCTTGGAGGCAGCCTTCTCGAGCTGCTCGGTTTGCTTCTCTCGAATCTTTACCATAATCTACACCGTCCTGATGCGCGGGTTGATGAGCAGGTAGAGCATGTCAACCACGATGTTGATGATGATGAAGGCAAGAGCAACGACGATAACGACGCCCTGAACCAGGTTCGCCTCGTTGCCCTGAACGCCCTGCAGAATCGCGGTGCCCATGCCGGGGAGGTTGAAGATAACCTCGATGACGACGGCGCCGCCCATGAGGTAACCGATCTTAAGGCCGAGGGTGGTGACCGGGGTGATCAGCGCATTGCGAAGAACGTTGATGCCGACGACGACCTTCTCGGGAACGCCGGCGCCGCGAGCCATACGGACATAATCCTTGTCGAGCTCCTCGACCATGGCGGTACGCACGATACGAGTCATCTGGCCCGTCAGCGGAAATGCCAAGGCGATAGCGGGCATGATCATACGTCCCAGATAGCCAACCGGATTCGTGGTGAAGTGAGGCAGAGCACCCGATGCCGGGAGCACCTTAAGGTAGGAAGAGAACAGCAGGATCAACAGAACGGCAAGCCAGAACGACGGGGTTGCCAAGCCGGCGATGGAAAAGACGCGAATCACTTGGTCCGGCCATTTGTCGCGATACAGTGCCGCGATGACGCCGAGCAAAAACGAAACGACCGCACCGATGGCAAGACCGATGAAGGTCAGCTGCATCGTGACGGGCAGGGCCGTGGAGATGCGCTTGGCAACGGAGTTGCGAGCAGCACCATAGGTGCCCATGTCGCCATGGATCAAATCGCCCATATAGCGCACGTAGCGCACGGGCCAGGGGTCGTCCAGACCATACTTCTCATGGTACTCGGCAACCGCCTCGGGCGAGGCACCGTCACCCAACGCCGTGTAGGCGGGGTCGGTCTTGGAGAACGACATAAGGAAGAACACCAGGACGGTGACGCCCAATGCCATGATCGGCAGCGCCACAAGACGCCTTCCAATCAAACGTAGCAAGTTGTTCACGTTCTCTCCCCTTTCTTTTGTCGGTAGGACCAACTGGTATATGAGTACGGATACTCATTACAAGACCCGAGCGACATCGTTGCCGCCCGGGTCTTTGTTTCAACTATGAGGATACGGTCCCAACGACCGACATCCTGCATACAGACTCAAGCGAGTCTTACGCCTTGACGGTCGCAACGCCCCTGAAGGACATGCTCGTCGTGCCGATGCCCTTGAAGCCATCGAGGGCCTCGCCGTTGGGCGCAGTGGACGGATCGTCCCAGAAAGCGGAGACGGTCTTGACATGGACAACGGGGTACAGAACGGCGTTGTCGGCAATGATGTCGAAGCACTCGTTCCACTTCTTCTGCTGCTCGTCGCCCTCGGCGGCAAGAGCCTCATCCATGAGGCCGTGGAGCTTCTGCCACTCAGCGGACTCCTTCCACGGGCAACGGGTCTGCATCCAGACGTTGTCGCCGTACCACCAGTTGAGCAGCAGGTCGGGGTCGGCGCCGAAGCAGGAAGGATCGCCAGGGGCAAGGAGGATATCGTAGGCCTCGCCGCCGTCGATGGCAGCGTAGGTGGCCGGCGAGGTATCGGTCTGGATGGTCGCATCGAAGCCGAGAGCGTCGAGGTCGTTCTTGACCTGGGCGGCCATGCCCTTAATCTGCTCGTTGTCGGTGGTGCGCAGGGTGATAGCACCCGGGGTGATGCCAGACTCCTCGATGAGCTTCTTAGCCTTCTTGGCGTCGGTCTTGTACACCGTGGAAGCCTCATGATAGTTGGTGAAGCTCTTGGGCAGGTAGCAGCTGGCAGCGGTGGCAAGGCCGGCGAAGGTGTTGCTGACCATCTTCTCGGTGTCGAGCGCATACATGACAGCCTGACGGACCTTGACGTTGTTCCAAGGCTCCTTGGCTACGTTGAACATGATGAAGCGGGTGCCGAAACCCTGAACGTTATCGATCTTGCAGCCGGCGCTCTCAAGCTGGTCGACGGCGTCAGCGGTAACGAGCTCCATAACGAGCGTGGAGCCCTCCTGCTGAGCGGTAACGCGAGCGGTGGGGTCGGTCAGGATGCTGTACTGGATCTTCTTATCCTCGGCAGCATACTCACCGTTGTACTCGGGGTTGGGAACCAGGGTGATCTCGGTATCGGAGATAGAGTCGTACATCCAGGGGCCGGAGCCGATCGGCTGCTTGGCGCGATCCTCCTCGGTCTGGGTGGCCGGGGTAACGCGGACGATGGCCAGACGATCCTTGAGCAGGGAGAAGTTGGGGACCTTGGTCTTGACCGTCACGGTGCTAGCGTCCTTGGCCTCGATGGACTCGAAGGGCTGGAAGAACGGAGCATAGGTAGCGGAAGCGGCGCAAGCGGTGTAGGAGGCAACGACATCGTCAGCGGTGACCTCGGTGCCATCGGAGAACTTGGCGCCCTTGCGGATGGTGACCTCGAAAGTGGTGTCGTCCACAGACTTGGGATCGTCGGTGGCGAGCTCGTTGAAGGTGCTGTAGTCGTGGTAATCGATGCCGTAGAGGCCCTCGACGACGTGCCAGTTAGCACCCAGACCCACAGCGGAGCCGGTGCTGGCGGGATCGAAGCTGGACGGAGCGTAAGCGGAACCAGCGGTGATCACGCCGCCGCCACGGTTGGCGGAATCGGTGGAACCGGAAGCGGAACCCTCGTCGCTAGAGCTGCCACCGCAGCCGGTGAGACCAAGCCCTGCGACAGCAGCGACGCTGCCGGTGAGGCCGAGGAACGAACGCCTGGACATACCCTTGTTGATGATGGCCATGTCTTCTCCTATCAATAGAGAATCTTACTCGGGAGCACCTAGACTTGCCCCCGCGCAACTTGCGGACGATATATACCTTACCTACCGACGAACCCAACTGAGGTGCCGCGCTCGGCGACCGATACATACATACGCTTGAACGGTATTTACTACCGTTCACCGAATTCGTTGACAAACGATTCGCCAGACAGTATGTATCGGCGAGGTGAGATATCAGTCTTCGTCAACCCGCAGGATAGCAGGGTTGTTCACCATGGCTAGTCAAACGTTTTAGCGTTAATAAAACCCGAAACCAGCAGGCAATCATGGCGAAATAAATGGTTGAAAATCGCGCAATCATGTATATCAGTTGTTTAGACTCGTGTTTAGCTATCGGAATGGCCAGCCGCCGCCTCGGCGCGCTCGGCATTCCATGCAACGAGCGCCTCGTGGACCGCCTTGGCAACATCGGCAGGTATGCCGCGAACTTCCGCGATCTCTTGCTCACTCGCCGCACGCAAACGCTTCATCGAGCCAAAATGGCGCATAAGGGCACGTTTTCTGGTGGGTCCCACACCTGGAACGTCATCGAGTACCGAAACCGTCATGGCTTTATCGCGCAACTCGCGGTGGAACGTGATGGCAAATCGGTGGGACTCATCGCGTACCTGTTTAATTAGATAGAGCGAAGCAGACCCGGTCGGCAGCACGACAGGAGTCTCGTCCCAAGGCACAAAAACTTCCTCGTCGGCCTTCGCCAAGCCACAAACTGGTATATCGAGCCCAAGAGCCTCAAGTTGCTTGATCGCAGCGGTCAATTGCGGCTTACCGCCATCGACAACGAGCAAATCGGGGCGCGAGCCAAAGCGCTCGTCGGCCATGCGCTCGGGAGCATAGCGTCGTCCCAAAACCTCGGACATCGACACGAAGTCGTTTGCCTCGTCCAATTCGGCCTGAATTTTAAAACGACGGTACTGGCTCTTGTCGGCGCGCCCGTTGGTAAATACCACCATCGAGGCGACCGTAAAGGTGCCATGCAGTGTAGAGATATCGAAGCACTCGATACGCAACGGCGGAGATGGCAGCGCCAACGCACTTTCGAGCTCCAGGAGCGCTTGATTGGTGCGGTCGTCAGCGTACCCCGTTCGCATCATGTAGCGCATGAGGGCATGGCGCGCATTTTTGGATGCCATATCGAGCAGACGGTGCTTTTCGCCACGCTGCGGCCTATGGAGATGGCAGGAACGCTCACGCTTGCCCGCAAGCCACTCCCCCAGCGCCTCCGCATCCTCAAGCTCGACGGAAAGGTTGACCTCAGCTGGAATATCAGCCGTCTCGTCGTAATAGCGCTTAAGAAAGCCCGACTGGAGCTCTTCCTCGTCAACATCAAGACCCTTGTCGAGAATGAACTCGCAGGTGCGAACTGTTCGGCCCTCGCGAACGACGAAGACGCAAGCGGCGGAGATGGTCTCCTCGCGATAGAACCCGATGACATCGATATCGACACTGGAGGGAAAAACGACTTGCTGACGATCGTCCAGACCCCTGATGACCTCCAAACGACGTTTGACGCGTGCCGCGCGCTCAAAGTCGAGCGCCTCGGCGGCATCCGTCATCTCCGAGGTCAGCTCATCGACGACATCCTTGCGATGGCCCGACAAAAAGCGCTCGACACGCTTGACGTTCTTGGCATAGTCTGCCGGGGAAATCGCGCCGACACACGCACCCGGGCCGCGCCCGACATGGTAGTCAAAGCAGGGACGCCCGTTTTGCGCGCAAATCATATTGACGATGTCTTCCTCGCCCTTGTGGGACTCGACGATACGACGACAACGACGCCACTCCGCACAGGATGCGGAGCAGATGGGGATAACCTTGCGCAGCGTATCTATCGTCTCACGTGCCGCACGGCTATCGGTATAGGGTCCAAAATAGCGCGTTCCCGGCTTATGACGCTCACGCGTATATTTGATAGCGGGATACAGGTCGCCCTTTGTAATGGCGATAAAGGGGTAGCTCTTGTCATCCTTGAGGTCGACGTTAAAGTACGGATGGTACTGACCAATCAAATTGCGCTCGAGCACCAACGCCTCATGCTCGGTCTCCACCACGATATAGTCAAAGCTCGCCACCAGCTGCATCATCAGCGGGATCTTTTGACGCTCATCCTGCAGTGTCACGTATTGACGCATGCGGGCGCGTAGGTTTTTCGCCTTGCCCACGTAGATGACATCGCCCTTGGCATCCTTCCAAAGGTAGCAACCGGGTTGTGTAGGAACGCGCGAAACCTGCTCGGCAAGCGTTGGAATGTTGTCGTGACCGGCCACGCGCACCTACTTGCGACGAAGCAGAGCCGAGACCTCGGGCATCTTAAGGACGACGGCAAGGCCAAAGGTAACAGCAAGCGAGACGACACCCGCAACGCAAACGTAACCAAGAGTAATCAGAATCGAGCCACCAAGTGCCCCGACAAAGAGTTCAAGCGCCCACATGACGCCGGCGCCTGCGGCAGCACCCAGGCCGCCGAGCAAAAGGCCAAAGAAACCGCCATGCAGGATAGATTTGACCTGAAGGCCACGCAAGCGACGACGCAGCCACCACAGCGAACAGCCGACCAAGATCACGTAGTCGACAACATACGAAAGCGCGATTGCCGGCATACCGAAGCCCAGCACAACGCCAAACAGCAGAACCGAGCCGGCCTGGCCGATGGCAGAATACAGGCAATATCGGCTATAGGGCTTCATGTCGAGCAAGGCAGAGAAGCTCTTCTGCATCAACACGACCACGCCGTAGAGCGGCAGCGAGAACGCCAGGTAGACAAGGAACTCGGACACCAGCGCCACGCCGGACTCATCAAACTTGCCGGCACAGTAAATCATGTTGAGCGGACGCGCGAAGACAATCAGGTACAGCGCGAACGGAATCAGGAAGAACAGCATCTGGGCGACGCCACGCGAAATGCCCGTGCGAACGCTGTCGTAATCCTTCTCCTGTGCGTCGTGAGAGAGCTCGGTATAGAGCGCCGTCGAAAGCGAGGCGGCAATCAGCGCGTAGGGTAGCGTGTACCACAGGCGCGCATAGGCGATGACGGAAGGACCAGTCTCGGGCTGGACCACCAGCGCGGCAGCGTTGGTGATAGAAGTCGAGACAAACATGCACACCGTGGCGAGCAGCGTCGGGATACCGAGCGCAATCGTCTGGCGCAGCGCGGGGTCCTTAAAGTCGATATGGATATGGGGATGCACGCCGTGCTTGCCAAGCGCGGGGATCTGACATGCCATCTGAACAAAGACACCGAGGGTCGTACCGGCCGCAATCAAGATGATGCCGGCACGTTCACCAAACTGTGCGGACACGGGCGCAAAACCCATAAAGCTCGCAATGACGATCACATTGTTGAGGACCGGGGCAAACGTCGACCAGAAGTAGTCGCGGTGTGCGTTGAGAACGCCCGAGAACACCGAGCCCAAACCATAAAACAGAATCTGGATGGCAAAGAAACGGAACATGAACGCAGCGGTATCCATGCTGCCGCCGTCACCCGAAAGGAACGATTGCGTCCAGATAAAGCCCGGGGCGAACACGGTCCCCAGCAACGAAATGCCACCCAGCACCAAAAGCAGAATGCCGAGCAGGTTGCCCACGTACTCGTTCGAGGCCTCGCGACCCTGCTCACGCCTCACGCCCATGTACACGGGCAAAAACGCCGTCACGAGCATGCCGCCCATCACGAGTTCGTAGAGCATATTGGGCAGGTTGTTGGCGACCTGATAGGAGGACGAGAGTAGCGACATGCCGATAGCGGCCGCCATTGCCCACGTGCGGATAAAACCGGTGACGCGAGACACGATGGTCAGGATGGTCATAAGCCCGGCGGAACGACCAACCGTGGAGTAGTCCGACGAGCCCATGTCGTCAGCGTCATCTCGCGACGAAGAAGCTTCGGATGAGGGTGTCTGAGGCGCAGATTCTTTTGCAAAATGAGTTCCGCGCTTCAATTCTTCCTGCGGCATCGCTCAGTCCTCTCTCGTAATCGCGGCAACCGTCGCCCCGCAAAATGCAATTAAATCATCGGGTGCAAGCTCGAGCTGATAACCACGCTTGCCTCCCGAAATAAAAATGGTATCCCAAAGGACGCATGTCTCATCAATGAGCGTCCGGTAGCGTTTTTTCATACCGACCGGGCTGCAGCCGCCGCGAACGTAGCCAGTCGCCGCAAGCAAATCCTTCACATGCATCATGGCCAAGGACTTCTCCCCCGCGGCACGCGCGGCGGACTTTAGATCGAGCTCGTCGGCAACAGGGATGCAGCACACGACATAGTCGTTGGACGGTGTCACGCAGACCAAAGTCTTAAATCCTTGACCGGGCTCCTCGCCAAGCTGCTCCGAAATCGCGACCCCCAGGCCCACCGACTCATCGCCATCGTCTTCGTACGTATGTAGAACATAGGAAATGCCGGCGCTTTCCAGCTCGCGCATCGCATTGGTTTTTGGCGTCTTTACAGCCTTTGCCATGACATATCCTTTCCCTCGCATTCGGACGCAAGGATTAAGTATATGTCCAATTCGGCTGCATACGTCACTTCGGCACAGCAAGCGCCATCGAATCACAAGGAGTCGATGGCGCCCATAAACTGAATCGCCTACTTATTGAGCATCAAGTTGAGCTTGACGCTCCCGGTCACGCCTGAGCAACGGCGCCAAAAACTTGCCCGTATAACTCTGCGGACAGTCCGCAACCTGCTCCGGTGTGCCCGAAACCACGACGGTTCCGCCGCCGTTACCGCCCTCGGGACCCATATCGATCAGGCGGTCGGCAACCTTGATGACATCAAGGTTGTGTTCAATCACCAGCACCGTGTTGCCCGCATCGACCAAGCGCTGCAGCACATCGAGCAGCTGGCGGACGTCCTCAAAATGAAGGCCGGTCGTCGGCTCGTCCAAAATATAGAACGTCTTGCCCGTCTGGCGTCGATGAAGCTCCTTGGCGAGTTTCACACGCTGCGCCTCGCCACCCGAAAGCGTCGTGGCGGGCTGGCCCAGGCTCACGTAGCCCAAGCCTACATCGTACAGCGTCTGAAGCTTGCGCTTAATCTGCGGGATATTCCCAAAGAAAGCCAGTGCCTCGGCCACGCTCATGTCAAGTACGTCCGAGATGGTCTTGCCACGGTAGGTGACTTCGAGTGTCTCGCGGTTGTAGCGTTTACCGCCGCAAACTTCGCAGGGAACGTAGATATCGGGAAGGAAGTGCATCTCGATCTTGATCTGTCCGTCGCCCTTGCACGCTTCACAGCGCCCGCCACTCACATTAAAGGAGAAACGACCCGGCGAGTAGCCGCGCGCCTTCGACTCCGGCGTACTCGCAAACAGCGCGCGAAGATCATCCCACAGGCCGATATAGGTAGCAGGGTTGGAACGCGGCGTGCGGCCAATCGGCGACTGGTCAATATCGATAACCTTATCGATACACTCGATGCCCTCGATTTTCTTATATGGACCCACAGGGCGCGTCGAACGGTGAATGGCATTCGTAAGGGCAGGCGCAATGGTATCGGTAACCAGGGAGCTCTTGCCCGATCCCGACACGCCGGTAACAACCGTAAGCGTACCAAACTCGATCTTGGCAGTAACGTTTTTGAGGTTGTTGGCTCGAGCGCCCGTAATTTTAAGGCAGCCGCGACCGGGCTTGCGCCGTTCATCAGGCACCCGGATCATTCGTTTGCCGGTCAGATAAGCGCCCGTCATCGACTCAGGACACGCCATGATATCGGCAGGCGTTCCCGCCGCGACTACGTGTCCGCCGTTGACGCCGGCGCCGGGCCCCATGTCGATCACGTAATCGGCGGCACGGATTGTATCCTCGTCGTGTTCGACGACGATAACGGTATTGCCGATATCGCGCAGGCGCTCGAGCGTCTTAATCAAGCGCTCGTTGTCACGCTGATGAAGACCGATCGAGGGCTCGTCCAGAATATAGAGCACGCCCATGAGACCCGCGCCGATCTGCGTTGCCAGGCGAATACGCTGCGCCTCGCCACCGGAAAGCGTCGCCGAGGCACGATCGAGCGTCAGATAGTCGAGTCCAACATCGACCAGAAAACGCAAGCGCTCCAGGATTTCCTTGACGATGCGCCCGCCGATAAACTGCTGGCGCTCGGTGAGCTCCAGGCCCTCAAAAAACTCGAGCGACTCACGGCACGACAGGCAACAAACCTCGTAAATGGACTTGCCGCCCACGGTGACGGCGAGCATCTCAGGGCGCAAACGAGCGCCGTGGCAGCTCGAGCACGGTTCCTCGCGAATGTACTTCTCCAAGCGCGCCTTGGTGTTCTCGTTCGTCGTCTCGGTATAGCGTTCGTACAGGATGTTGCGAACGCCCGAAAACCTGGTATCCCACTGGCTACGACGTCCGTCGAGCTTTTGGTAGTCGACCGAGATCTTCGTATCGCCCAGGCCATCCAAGAATGCACGACGCACGCGAGGGGGCAAGTCCTCCCACGGCGTATCGGTGCTCACCTTAAAGTGTTTGCAGACCGCAGCAAAAATCTGCGGATAGTAGTTCGAATTGCCAAACAGGCTACCAAAGACTCCGTCGGCAATGGACTTCGAGGGGTCCTCGATCAGCGCCTCGGCATCAACGGTTTTCTTAAAGCCCAGGCCGTCGCACTCAGGACATGCGCCATAGGGAGCGTTGAACGAAAAATCACGCGGCTGAAGATCGTCAATGGAGTGACCATGCTCCGGGCATGCCAAGGCCAACGAATACTCCAGCAGCTCGCCCTCGGTCCCCTCGGGAGCATCACGATCGGGCAGCATGTACACGTTTACATTGCCGTGAGCCAGCGCGGTCGCCTGCTCAACAGACTCGGCGATACGGCCCAGAGAGTTCTCACGGATTACGATGCGATCGACCACGACCTCGATATCGTGCTTGAACTTCTTGTCCAGATCGATCGGATCGTCGAGCGAGCGCACTTCACCGTCGACACGCACGCGGCTAAAGCCCTCGGCACGAAGGTCCTCAAACAGTTTGGTGAACTCGCCTTTTCGCCCGCGCACCACCGGTGCCAGCACAAACGCGCGGCGGCCCTCCCCCGCCGCCAAGACCTTGTCGGCAACCTGGTCGGTCGTCTGGCGCTCAATGACGCGGCCGCATTCGGGACAGTGCGGGGTGCCCACACGGGCGAACAGCAGGCGCAGATAGTCATAAATCTCGGTTACGGTGCCAACCGTCGAGCGAGGGTTTTTAGACGTCGTCTTTTGGTCGATCGACACCGCCGGCGAAAGGCCGTCGATTGAATCCAAGTCGGGTTTGTCCATCTGGCCCAAGAACTGGCGCGCATAGCTCGAAAGGCTCTCGACGTATCGACGCTGGCCCTCGGCATAGATAGTGTCAAATGCCAGCGAGCTCTTGCCCGAGCCAGAAAGACCGGTAATGACCACGAGTTGGTCACGCGGAATGGAAACATCGATATCACGGAGGTTGTGCTCACGAGCGCCGCGAATAACGATAGAAGAATCAGACATGGAAGCTCCTTGCCTCCTATTGCATCGAATCATACTGCCGATGAGTTTAGCGCACTCGACGCGCACAGATGTTCGTAATACAAGATTCGCAGACCTTTAGCTTTGCGTATCGGGTGCTTCGTTTCTCGAAATGCCGTGGAAAGGTTACAGTAACCTAATACTGAACTTAATTTGCTGTAACAGAGGAACGTCCATGACCGAAGATATCCCCCTTGAAATCACTTCGAGCGACATGGCCAATCTGCCTATATTCATCGCCGTCCTTATCGTGGCCACCGTCGTCGTGCGCGTGTATTTTTCAATCAAACACAATGAAAAGCCTCCCATTGCCCGCGTCTTTTGGTGCGCGACGCTCCTCATCCCGCTCGGCATGGTAGCAGCATGGATTACGAATCAATTGCTCGTAAATGAGGACAATTCCCTATGGGTCCTTTCTTATTCGGCGCTCGGTGCTGCCGCTGTCATACTTCTTGTCGAGCCCTTGGTTTCGGGACTAATCGACCAAACCGATCTTGCGACGGGAATCGTTGCCTGTATTTGCCGTGACATCCTTGCCATCGCCGCTGTTTCAGCGCTCTCGTTCGTTTCACTCGAAATTGCCTGCAACGAAACGTTCTATCGCATTCCCGCCAACTCATTTGGGTTTTCCGTCGGGTTGCTCGCGACGGTTCTGCTCTCCCTTTATTTGCTGGGACAGCGTCATGGAGGCGTCATGGCCCTCGTGCCCGTCGTCTGTTGCATCCTTGGCATTGCCGAGCACTTCGTCATAGCGTTTAAAGGCGAGGCCATCCTGCCAAGCGATATCTTGGCCCTTGGCACCGCAATGGAAGTGAGCGAGGGATACGAGTTTACCTTTACCGCCGGAATCGTAACCTCTCTAGCCCTGCTGGAGATTTCCCTGGGGCTTCTTTCGCTTATCCGACCGAGAAAGCTCCGTACACCCACCCATGTCTTCCCCGCAATCGCCGCCAACCTCTGCGCTTTTCTGCTAGTGACCGTTGTGGGGCTCTCGGGCTTTTCCAACATCGACTTGGAGCAGGCGCTGAATTTTGGATTTGACCGTTGGCAGCCCATCACCACGTATGCGTCTCAGGGTTTTATCACTTCGTTCACCGAAATGGTCAACGAGTTGCCCATTGAGAAGCCCGAAGACTATACGCCCGATGAGGCGCAGAGCATCGAGCAGGGGCTCGCCGCCACCTACGACAGCACGTATGGCTCGAGCGAGCAGCGCGCGGCGGCCGTTGCCCAGTTCAATGAAATCAAGCCGACGATTGTTGCCGTCATGAACGAGAGTTTTAGCGACCTTTCGTGCTTTGAGCAGCTCCAGGCGGCCGGGTACACCGGCCCCGCATTCTACAACTCGCTTCCCGACACACTTGTTCGCGGCACCATGCTCGCTTCGGTCACCGGTGGCGGAACGGCGAACTCCGAATTCGAATTTTTGACCGGAGCGACAACGGCCTTTGTCGGATTAGGCAAAATCCCCTATCAGCTATATCAGATGAATGGCGTCAACAGCCTGGCAAAGGACCTTAAGGAGCTTGGGTATACCGCTACCGCTATGCACCCGCAAAACCCCGTCAACTACCATCGAGATAAAATCTATCAGCAGCTGGGCTTTGGAGACTTTCTTTCAATCGGCGATTTCGAAGGTGCGCCCTGTTACCATGCCGGCGTATGCGACTACGCCACCTACGATAAGATACTCGACCTGCTTAGAACCGACGAAGCTCCACAGTTCATCTTTGACGTCACGATGCAAAATCACGGCGGCTACGACTATGGCACCGTTCCCGCCGAGGAGCTGACAAACTATTGGGTCGAGGGAGCCAGCGAGGGTGCCAATAGCGCGCTCAACACCTATCTTACCTGCATCAACGCATCCGACCGGGACCTCGAGTACTTTATCAACGAGCTCCGCAATGTCGGCAGACCGGTTGTCCTTGTCTTTTTTGGCGACCATCAGCCGAGCGCCGCAACGACTCTCAACGACGAGCTGTACCCTCAGGAAGATACGGCAAGCCACGCTTTCCGTGTCTATCAGTCGACCTATTTCGTCTGGGCTAACTATGAAATCGCCGGCAATACCGAGCTCAACGTCTACGACACCGTCGGGGCAAACGAGATTGCAGCCATTACCCTTAATAAGATCGGCGCCCCGCTCACCGACTATCAAAAAGCTCTGCTTGCAACAAGGTCAGATGTGCCCACCATCAATGTCGCCGGCTACCTTGGTGCCGACGGGCTGCGCTACGACTTGGAATCTGAAGACAGCCCATACGCCTCGACGATCGACAAGCTGCAGCGCATGCAATACCTCGAGTTCGCCAGCAAAGTTCAGTAAGCCCGCCCATTCGCTTGGACCCATCGTATTGCAAGCACGCTCGGCCCAAATGCATCGCAAATGACTCCCGCTCGCAAACGAGGGTACAATGACGCTCGTGTCACATCACGGGGCCCCGGCCCCAACATATACAAAGGAGTCATACATGGGTTGCGAGCACGCACAGGCCGCCGGCGGACAAACGTCGCCGTCGCAATTTGAGGAGAACACGCTGTCCGAGGTCAAACGCGTCATCGCCGTGCTTTCCGGCAAGGGCGGTGTCGGCAAGTCGTTTGTCACCGGTGCCATCGCCACCGAGCTTGCCCGTCACGGCCACAAGGTCGGCGTCCTCGATGCCGACATCACCGGTCCCTCTATCCCCAAGATGTTCGGTATGAGCGGACGCCACGTCCATGCCCTTGGCAACCTTATGCTGCCCGAAATCTCCGAACACGGCGTCAAGGTCATGAGCTCCAACCTGCTGCTCCAAAACGAGACCGACCCCGTCCTTTGGCGCGGTCCGGTCATCGCAGGCGCCATTAGGCAGTTCTGGAGCGAGACCTCGTGGGGCCCCATCGACTACCTGCTGGTCGACATGCCTCCGGGAACAGGCGACGTCGCGCTCACCGTCTTCCAGTCGCTGCCCGTCGACGGCATCGTCATTGTCACGAGCCCGCAGGATCTGGTCTCGATGATCGTCGCCAAGGCGGTCAACATGGCCGAGAAGATGAACGTCCCCATTCTGGGCATTGTCGAGAACATGAGCTATATTGAGTGTCCCAACTGCGGCAAGAAGATCGAGGTCTTTGGCAAGAGCAAGCTCCCCGAGGTCGCAGAGCGCTATAACCTCGACATCTTGGGCCAGCTTCCCATTAATCCGGCACTCGCCGAGGCCTGCGATAAGGGCGAGGTCGAGACCGCACTGCCCGATGGCATGTTGCCCAAGGCAGTCTCTGCCGTCGAGGCCATTACCCCGCACGAGACCGACGAGGCCTAAGTGAACGCGAGCGCCTTCTATGACGTCCTGGTAATCGGCGGCGGGGCTTCAGGCCTCGCCGCCGCCATTACGGCCGCACGCGCTGGCAAAAGCGTCTGCATCGTTGAGCGCGATGTCGCCTGCGGCCTTAAGCTCCTTGCGACCGGCAACGGCCGCTGCAACCTCTCCAACGAATCGATTGATCCACAGCGGTATAACCACCCCGCATTCGTTGAATCCGTTATGGGCCCCCGGCCCGAACAAGAGCTTATGGGTTTCTTCTCCTCGCTGGGCATCATGACAACCTCCGAGGAAGACCGGCTGTACCCGCGCTCCCTTCGCGCCGAATCGGTGCGCGACGCGCTTCTCAACGTTTGCGACCGCCTAGGTATCACCTTAATCTGCGGAGCCAACGTTGCCTCGGCGCACAAAGCTTCCGAAGGCTGGGCACTCCAAATAGACCGTCCAGCGCGGGCGCTCAAGGCAAAAAAGCACGACAACCGAAAATCGGAGCTCCGCTCGCTTCGGAAAGCACTCGCCGATGTCCCTCGCAAGAACGAGGCCCTGCAGGCACATGCCGTAATTATCGCCACGGGCGGCAACCCCACCGGTATCGCCGATACGTTTAGCCTCCCCCTCACTTCGCTGCACCCCATCCTCTGCCCCGTATCGGCAACGGTCGTTGGCGATCGGGCAGCACTCAAGACGTTGGATGGTCTGCGCGTCCGCGCCCGCTTGACGCTCACCCGTAACCATAGTGAGCTCTGGCACGAAGACGGTGAAGTACTGTTTCGAACCTTCGGCATCTCGGGCGTCGCTGTCTTCAACCTCTCCCGTCGTATCCAGCGCGGCGATACGATCCTGCTCGACGTTTTCCCCGACCTCTCTAAAGACGAGTTGCTCGATATGCTCAACCGGCGCGTTAAGCTGCTCGGCGGCTTTTCGCCCCGCGATCCCCGTTGGCTCGACGGCATGCTCGCCCCGCAACTCTCCCGCGTCGTCTGTACGGCGTTCGAGCAGTGCCATCCAGGCTCCAACGATGTCATCCACCTGGTCTCGATCCTCAAGCACTTTAAGTTGCTCGTCGAGGGAACAGCCGAGGAGCGCTCGGCGCAGGTCACGCGTGGTGGCGTATCTGTCGAGAGCATCTCAACACCCAGTCTACGCGCGCGCTGCGTTGTCGACGCCCCGCTTTACGTCTGCGGCGAAGCACTCGACATCGACGCCGATTGCGGAGGCTTTAACCTTGCGTGGGCCTGGCTCTCGGGCATTCGCGCTGCAAGCAGCTTGTAGCCGCGCAGTCTATAATCAAAAACGCATTCGGGCCGTCTGGAATACCGGACGGCCTCTTTCTTGCCTCTAAGGAGACCTCGATGATCGAAATCACCCAAGTCAACGCGTCGCTCGATGAAGCCGGCGATGAAAATGCCTGCCTCATTGTTGGCAAGCGAGTCGCCAAGCGCATCCTACGTTGCAAGGACTCCGAGATCAAGTCCATCGAACTCCACCGCAAGTCAATCGACGCTCGCAAAAAACGAGACGTCCATTTTATCCTGAGCTTTCGTGTTGAGCTGACTAGTCCCCACCTCGAGCGAGAAGCGGTCGACAGCGTTGCCGAGCGTGACCGCTCGCGCGTACGCGCGATAGAAGACGATGGGCCTTCATTCCCCTCCCCCGTCTCCGACGCACCTCAAGAACGCCCTGTCGTTGTCGGCGCCGGATGCGCCGGCCTTTTCGCTGCGCTCACGCTCGCCAAAGCAGGTCTTAAGCCCTTGCTTATCGAGCGCGGCGACCCGGCATTTCGCCGCTCGCAGGCGATCGACCTCTTTCTAAAGGAGCGCATCCTCGACCCCGAGAGCAATATTCAGTTTGGTCTGGGCGGCGCGGGGACCTTCTCGGACGGCAAGCTCAATACGGGAACAAAAAATCCCGCCCATCGCCTTATCCTCGAAACCTTCGTCGAGGCGGGTGCGCCCCGCGATATTCTGTGGGATGCCAAGCCGCACATTGGCTCCGACATCCTTCCCAAGGTTGTCACCGCTATATCCCAGCGCATCGAGCAGCTCGGAGGTGTCGTCCGTTATCGAACGAAGCTCGTCGACATTCGCATCGACGCGTCTGGCGCCATCACCGGTATTGATGTCCAATCGTCCCAAGACGCCGCTTACGAGCCAATCGAGACAAAGCACCTCATCCTCGCCTGCGGGCATTCTGCTCGCGATATTTTTGAGCTCCTTAAGGACCACAACGTGGCCCTCGCACAAAAGACCTTTGCCATGGGCGTTCGCATCGAGCATCCGCAACGCGACATCGACAGAGCCCAATATGGAGCCTCGGCGGGACATCCAGCGCTCGGGGCGGCCCCCTACAAACTTGTTGCCCATCTTCCCAACGGCCGCAGCGTGTTCTCGTTTTGCATGTGCCCCGGCGGGCAGGTTGTCGCCGCCTCTTCCGAGCAGGGCCACCTGTGCGTCAACGGCGCCAGTCTCAATGCCCGCGACGGACGCAACGCAAATGCCGCCCTGCTCGTTAACGTCACGCCTGAGGACCTTCCCAACGATGACCCGCTCGCCGGCATCGAGCTCCAGCGTGCCTGCGAGGCGGCCGCCTATCGCCTGGGCGGTTCCAACTGGAACGCACCGGCACAACTCGTCGGAGATTTCCTCGCAGGACGCGCCAGCAAGGCGCCCGGAAAGGTAAAGCCCACCTATCCGCTCGGTGTGACCTGGACGGCAATTGACGAAGCCCTGCCGCAGCATATCGTCGAGTCGCTCCGCCTGGGACTTCCCCTACTCGGAAAAAAGCTACGAGGCTACGACCGCCCCGATGCCGTTCTTACCGGCGTGGAGACTCGTTCGAGCTCACCGGTCACTGTCACTCGAGACCGAACGTGCCATGCCGCGTCGACCCCGGGCCTCTACCCTTGCGGTGAGGGAGCTGGATATGCCGGCGGCATCATGAGCGCGGCCACCGACGGCATCCGTTGTGCTGAAGCCCTGATCGCAGACCTCTAACGCACGAATTCCAGCGCGCAAAAGACACAGGCCCCGAGCTCCACAGGGAACTCGGGGCCTGTTCGCTATTTCTTAAACCGTGCACCCTGGCGTTTTCTGCCCGATGCGAACGCGGAACCCTTGCGGGCCTGCGAACGTAAGCGCTCGATCGTCTCGTCCTCAGACGCACCCTCGAGCATCGCCCGAATCTGAACGACAGCATCGCGCAGGCGCGCCGCCTCCTCAAAGTCCATAGCGGCAGAAGCGTTACGCATATCCTCTTCCATGGTTTCGACGATCCGCACAAGCTCGTCATGTGGCAGTTCTTCCAACTGCTCCGCAAGTGTCTGCTCGGGCGCCACCGTTTCCGGCACACCGCCCTCGCCCGACTCATCGGGCGTATAGAATGCGCCATGGCCAAGAGAGTCGCCCTTCGAGCGTCCCTTGGAGCCCACAGTTTTTTCGGCCTCGGCAATAAAACTTGAGATGTCGTTGATGGCCTTACGCACCGTCTTGGGCACAATGCCATGTTCTTCGTTATATGCCATCTGAATCTCGCGACGGCGCTGCGTCTCCTCGATGGCCTCTTTCATCGAATCGGTCACAACGTCTGCATACATGATGACTTCGCCATCGGCGTTTCGGGCCGCACGGCCAATCGTCTGAATCAACGAACGGCGGTTGCGCAAGAAGCCTTCCTTATCGGCATCGAGAATTGCCACCAGTGAGACCTCAGGGAGATCCAAGCCCTCGCGAAGCAGGTTGATGCCAACGAGAACATCGATCTTGCCCTCGCGCAGCGTTCGCAGGATCTCGACACGGTCCATTGTCGCCGTATCAGAGTGCATGTAATTGACCTTAATGCCCGCGTCGAGCAGATGGTCGGTCAGGTCCTCGGCCATGCGCTTGGTCAACGTGGTCACCAGCACGCGCTCCTTGCGGGCAACGCGCTCGCGAATCTCGTCCTCAAGATCGTCAATCTGGCCGCGAACTGGACGCACGTCAATCTTGGGGTCGAGAAGGCCGGTCGGACGAATAATCTGCTCCACGTCGTTTTGGCTCACCCGCAGCTCGTAGTCGCCCGGCGTGGCCGAAACATAGATAAACTGGGGTATCCTTGCTTCAAACTCATCGAAACGAAGCGGGCGGTTATCGAGCGCCGAGGGCAGGCGAAAACCATGTTCCACCAGCGTCACCTTACGCGAGCGGTCACCTTCGTGCATGCCGCGAATCTGCGGCACCGTCACATGACTCTCATCGATGATGCAGAGCATATCCTTGGGAAAGTAATCGATTAGGGTAAACGGCGGCTCACCCGGCTTGCGACCGTCCAGATGACGCGAGTAGTTCTCGATGCCGTTGCAAAAGCCCATCGTCTCGAGCATCTCAAGATCATAATCGGTACGCTGCTGCAGACGCTGCGCCTCGAGCAACTTGTCGGTCGCCTTGAGCTCCGCCACGCGCTTCTCGCACTCTTCACTGATCGATTTCAGAGCCGCCTTGACCTTCGGCTTCTCGGTCACGTAGTGCGATGCCGGCCATACGGGAATGGCCTCGTACTCACGAAGCATCTCACCGGTGACCTCATCGATCTCGGCAATCAGCTCGACCTCGTCGCCAAAGAACTCAAACCGCAACGGATGCTCGGCATAAGGCGGATACACGTCAACAACATCGCCGCGCACGCGGAACGTACCACGTGCCAGGTCATAGTCATTGCGATCATATTGAATGTCGATAAGCGCATGGATAAAGTCATCGCGCTCGAGCGGCACCTTTTTGTCGACGTTTGGAGCCAGACCCGCATAGTCCTCAGGAGAGCCAATGCCATAGATACACGAGACCGATGCGACAACGATCACATCACGTCGAGAGAGCAGTGACGCGGTCGCCTGATGGCGCAGCATCTCGACCTCTTCGTTAATCGAGGAGTCTTTCTCGATATATGTATCGCTTTGCGGCACATACGCTTCGGGCTGATAGTAATCGTAGTACGACACAAAATAGACCACAGCGTTGTTGGGAAAGAATTCCTTGAGCTCGCTGGCGAGCTGAGCGGCAAGCGTTTTATTGGGAGCCATGACCAGCGTCGGCTTCCCTAGGGCCTCAATAGTCTTAGCCATCGTGAAGGTCTTGCCCGAACCAGTCACACCCAGCAAAACCTGATAGCGGTCTCCGTCCCTCACGCCCCGCACAAGTGACTCAATGGCCTTAGGCTGGGAACCAGCGGGCTCGTATGGAGACACGACCTTAAACGGCACATCAGCGCCCTCAACGCCAAAGCGCTTAAGTTCACCACCAACGCGTTCTACTTCAAATTCCGCCATGGATACTCCTAACTCATACATCTGCAGTATACGCAGGCGGTGGGTTTAGTCCTATACGAACCGATCGGGATAGAGAGTCTTATATCGAACCCAGGCATTATTGACGCGAATCAGATAAGCCTGAGTTTCAGGGAAGGTAATCGCATTATGGAGTGACGTGTTCTGCTGCGCCCATCCGTCGACATTGCCCATACCGGCGTTATAGGCGGCGATGGCACTATCCGTCGACCCGTTGAAATAGGCGAGAAGATACGAGAGGTATGCGCAGCCAAACTCGATATTCGTAGCCGGATCGTTAAGATTGTCGACCGAATACTCCCCTCCGTCGACAAGGCCCTTGGCGATCATGTCCTGGGCAGTCTCGGGCATCAGCTGCATCAATCCCTGAGCACCCTGATTCGACTCGGCCTCGGGATCCCAATTCGATTCCGACTTAATGACAGCGCACACCAGATACGGATCCAGATTATGCGAAATACTGGATTGCTTTACATACGCCTCGTAGTCAATCGGATACAGCGGCTTAAAGAAAGCGGCAGGAGCACACGAGTAGACGAGCGAAATAAGGCCGAAGACGAACACAACGGCAAGTGGCGCCACGCGATACCACGTAAAGAAACGTGCCTTAGGCATCGGCCTCCTCCTTATCCGGAGTATCTATAAACCCGTGGCATGCAAGCCATGAGTCAAGCTGCTCAAAGAGCGAATTATCGGCTGCCGAATTATCAATCACCGTTGTAGCGAGATTGCACAGCGCAGATTCATCGGGCTGGCAAGCAGAACGGGCATCGAAATCAGATGGCTCCATGCCACGTTGAATAGCGCGCTCGCGACGAACTGACAAAGGGGCGCTAATGACCAGAATTTCATCAGCCAAGCCAAATGCATCCTCAAAACCAGTCGGAGCTGAAACCTCGACCACCGCAAAAGGATAACGGGGAGATGAAACCGTACAACAAACCGGATCGAGAATCCTAAGCGAAAGCTGTTCAATCAGAACGGGATGCACGATGCCATTGAGCCGTGCGACCGAATCAGGAGAAGCGAAAGCTCGAGAAGCGAGGATACTGCGGCGAATGCCGCCTTCCTCATCCAAAATGTCCCAACCGAATTCATCCGCGAGAGCATTGACGATATCAGAGCCCGGCACATACAGCGATTTTGCAAGCTCATCCAGATCGATAAGCATAGCGCCACGAGATTCGAAATAGCGGCAGGCAGTCGACTTACCCGAAGCAATATTGCCCAAGACAAATACGGTAAACATCAAGCCCTCCCTAACGCCAATGCGAGTAATTATCGCTCAAATACACTAGAAGGACTCAAAATACAGCCAAAGAGTAAGAGCGCATACGGGGGAGCTAGGTCCCAAAGCACAACGTGTATAGAACGAAAAAAGGGGGAGGCCGCGAGGCCTCCCCCTTCTCAGTTCAAGCGTACGGCTCGGTGCCGTCCACCGGTCAGCGGCGCCCTGGCCTCCCACGGGCTGACCCCGCAGTACTCTCGGCGCGA
>CABUQW010000011.1 GCA_902493895.1 uncultured Collinsella sp.
CGTTCCTTCAACTGGGAAAACGGCGCCCCCGGGCCCCAGGAGGGGCAGCGGGGGCGTTCGGCTAGCTGCGGGAACGGCCTATTCGCTCAATGTGTTCGGCTGAGATCGGAAATCAACCCCCGGCGCCCCTTCAAAGCGTGGGTCCCTGTAGACATCCTCAGCAAGGTAAACGCAGGGATGGTCGGGGTGTTCCCCTCAAAATTATTCCGCAGCGCGAAGGCCTCTCGTCTGTGGCTCCGTTGGAGCACAAGATTAAATCAGCGAATGCGACTATCCTGTCGAGGCTGCGCAGGTCCCCTTGGGGCTTCCCCTGAAAACAATCCGCAGATCGAATTGCCCCGTCGCGCGAAGCGCACGACGGGGCAATTCATGATCGAGGACGTTTTCAGGGGAAGCCCCAAGGGGACCGGTGAGAGCAATGAGGCAGGACGCTACAGGTATTCGATCTGGGCGCCTTCCGTGTCGCACGTCAGAATGTGCGTGTCACACTTGGGGAACTGCTCACGCAGCTTGACCTGCAGGAACTTTGCCACGATGGTGTCGTCGGTCACAGCCATGAGGGTCGAGCCCGAGCCGCTAATCCAGATGGTCTTAGCGCCGCCGTTAAGGCAGGTGTCGCGCACGGCGTTGTAGTCGGGGATCAGGCGGCGACGATAGGGCTCCTGGATGCGGTCGTCGTTGGCGGCGGCAATCAGGTCCAGGTCACCAGTCTCCAAGCCGCGCGTCATGCCGGCGATGCGGCCCATCTGCCACACGGCGGTGGAGAGTGGAATCTCCTGCGGCACGACCTTGCGTGCCTCGCTCGTGTGCACCTCGTAAGGTGGAATCACGGTAATAAAACGCAAACGATCGCTCACCTCGTAGCGCAGGCACTGGGGGAGCGAATCGGTCGGCGTAAAGGAGCAGACGGCGCCGCCCAGGATAGCGGGGGCGACGTTATCGGGATGGCCCTCGACCTCGGTGGCGATGCGGACGAGCTCGGCGCGGTCGACGGTATGGCCCGTCAACGCGGCGGCAGCCATGATGCCGGCGACGACGCAGGTGGAGCTGGAACCCAGGCCGCGGGCGACGGGCACGTCGGTCTGAATGTCGATGGCAACGGGAAAAGCCGGCTCGTCCCAGGCGGCCAGAGCATCGACAAAGCTTACATAGACCAGGTTATTCTCGTTTTGGAACTCCTCGGGGCAGCCCGTGATGGTGAGCTTGTCGGCGCGCTCAAAGGTAAAGTGCGAGTAGAGGCTGACGGCCATGCCGAGGGTATCGTAGCCAATGCCCAAGTTGGCGCTTGTTGCTGGGACGGTGATCTTGATCATGTGAGTCCTCCTGGCGTGCCTGGCTGTTTAGTTCGCTGCTCGGGCAGTCCTGCGCAAGACGGAAAGCACATTAAGTGCTTTCCTTTGCGTGCGGAACTCGCGACGAACTAAACAGCCAGGCACGCTATGCACGTTCGTCATCATCCCGGTAGGTATCTGATAAAAGAAGGTGCGCCGGCTTTCGCCGGCGCCTTATAAGGGGTTTAGTTGGTAGCCATCTTTTTTGCAGCCTGCTCTACGTAGTTGGCCATGTCGGCAACGTCGCAGACGTCTTCGAAGCGGACGAGCTTGGACTCGAGTTCGGCGAGCTGGGTCGGGGCGACCGTATTGGTGGCCTGCTCGAGTACGCGCATAGCCTCAAAGTCGTCTTCGGGAACGTCGAGGCCCAGGGCGTCGCAGCAGGCGCGCGGGAACTTGTAGGGGCTGGCGGTCGAAAGCAGCACACGGGCCTTGGCGCCCTCGGCGGGAGCGACCTTTTCAAAGACGTGATAGCCGCAAGCGGTGTGCGGGTCGATTACGTAGCCGTTCGCATCCCAGCAGCTCTTGATGGCAGCGCGGACCTCGTCTTCGCTGGCCCAACCGCAGCCAAAGACGCTCTGGATCTTGGCCAGCAGCTCGGCGGGCACCTCGTAGCGACCAGTCTGTGCCAGCTGCTCCATAAGGCCGGCAACGAGCTCACAGTCGCCATCGGACAGGAAGTACAGCATGCGCTCCAGGTTAGAGCTGATGAGGATGTCCATCGACGGCGAGATGGTCGTGAAGAACGGACGGTTGCGGTCGTAGACGCCGGTGGTCAGGAAGTCGGCGAGCACGTTGTTCTTGTCGCTGGCCACGACGAGTTTGGCGACGGGCAGGCCCATGCGCTTGGCATAGTAGCCGGCCAGGATATCGCCAAAGTTGCCGGTCGGTACGCAGAACTCCACAGCGTCGCCGGCCTCGATGGCGCCGGCGCGCAGCAGCTGCGCATAGGCGGCAAAGTAGTAGACGACCTGCGGCACCAGACGGCCGACGTTGATGGAGTTGGCGCTCGAAAGCACCGTGCCGGCGGCCTCAAGACGCTCGGCAAGCTCCTTATCGGCAAAGATGCGCTTGACGGCACTCTGGGCATCGTCAAAGTTGCCGCGGATGCCGCAGACGGCGACGTTGTCGCCCTCCTGCGTGGACATCTGCAGATTCTGCACGCGGCTGACTTTGCCTTCGGGATAAAAGACGGTAATACCCGTGCCCGGAGCGTCGGCAAAACCGGCGAGTGCGGCCTTGCCGGTGTCGCCCGACGTGGCGGTGACGATCATGATGCGCTCGGCGCCGCCGTCCTTGGCGGAAGTGCGGGCCATCAGGCGGGGGAGCATCTGCAGGGCGACGTCCTTAAAGGCACTCGTGGGGCCGCCAAAGAGCTCCATCACATAGGTCTGAGGGGCGTCAGCGCCCGGCGCAGCGTCGAGTTTAACGAGCGGCGTAACCTCTTTACTCGCGAACGTGCCGCGATATGCCTCGTCGACACACGCCGAAATTTCTTCGGCCGTGTAATCATTCAGTAACATTCCCAACACATCTTGAGCGATTTCAAAGTACGATTTATCTGCAAGCGAGCTGATATCGACCTGCTGGGTGCCGAGCTCGTCCGAGACAAACAAACCCCCGTCGGGAGCGATGCCGGTGCGGATTGCCACCTTACTTGAGCACGATAAAGTGCGTCCTCGTGTACTATGATAAGTTCCCATATAACACTGCTCCTCGGATGCCTTGGTCCCAATCGGTGAAACCATGGTATCAGAGCGCGCAAAATAGGTTCGCAGAGGCTTTTTAGAAAGGTAACCTCCAGCCCATGATTAAGATTGCCAAGTTTGGCGGCTCGTCGGTCGCCGACGCCGAACACTTTAAGAAGATCAAGGCCATCGTCGATGCCGACCCGGCTCGCCGTTTTGTGGTGGTTTCTGCCTGCGGTCGCCGCTTTAAGGGCGACACCAAGGTGACCGACCTGCTCTACCTGGTTAACGCGCACGTTAAGTACCACGTGTCGTGCGAGGAACTGCTCGAGGACATTGGCCAGCGCTATTTTGATATCGCTGACGAGCTGGAGCTCACCTATCCCATCCGTGAGGAGTTCGCGGCCTTTGCCGAGCGCGCCCGCTCGGGCGGCTACTCCACCGAGGAGCTTGTGAGCCGTGGCGAGTACTTTACCGCCCGCCTGATGGCCGAGTACCTGGGCTTACCGTTCCTGGACGCCGCGACGGTTGTGGCGTTCCATCACGACGGTACGCTCAGCATGAATCGTACCTCCGAGTTGGTGCAGGAGTACGGTCAGCAGGGCGGCTTTGTTATGCCCGGTTTCTACGGCGCGACGCGTGAGGGCCAGATCAAGCTGCTCGATCGTGGCGGCGGCGATATCTCGGGCTCGATTCTGGCCAAGTGCCTGGGCGCCGATCTGTATGAGAACTGGACCGACGTCTCGGGCTTCTATTCTGCCGATCCGCGTATTGTTCCCGAGGCTCAGCCCATCGCCCGCGTTACCTACGAGGAGCTGCGCGAGCTTTCGTACATGGGTGCGAGTGTCCTGCACGAGGAGGCCGTGTTCCCCGTGCGCGAGGCCGGCATTCCGCTGGTCATCAAGAACACCAATGCGCCACAGGACCCCGGCACCATCATTAGCGAGACGGCTGACGAGGGCGAGGCAGAGCCCATCATTACCGGCGTGACCGGCAAGCGCGGTTTTGTCGCCATCAACGTGGCCCGCGACCGCACCAAGCCCCGCGTTGGCTTTATGCGCCGTGCGCTTTCGGTCTTCGAGCGCTATGACGTTTCCGTCGAGCATATGCCCACCGGCGTCGACCGCTTTGGCGCCGTGGTGCAGGAGCAGGATGTGCACGATTCGCTGTACTCGCTTGTGGGCGACATCCAGCAGGAGGTCGAGCCGCTCGAGATCGAGGTCGTTGAGGGTCTGGCGCTTATCGCTACCGTCGGTCGTAACCTGCGCGGCCGCGCAGGTATCTCGGGCCATCTGTTTGGCATGCTCGGCCAGGCCGGCGTGAGCGTGCGCATGATTTCGCAGAGCTGTGACGAGATCAATATCATTATTGGTGTCGAGGAGAAGGACTTCGACCTGGCGATTCAGACCATTTACCGTGCCTTCTCCGACGAAAACGGCATTGTGAAGGTCTCCGATCTGGAGGCTCCTGCGCCGGTCGATCCCGCTCTGGCCGCGCTCAAAAAGTAGCGACTGTTCGGTAGATTTTTGGGTCATGTCTCAAAAATCTACGGCGGGGCGTTTCGTTTCGGTTTCGTTTCGACGGGGCGGATTTCATGCCCGCCCTGTTCTTGTATAAACTGGCAACAATAATCGGCCTGCTCGGCGTGCGGGCAAAAGCCACAACCTTTAAAGGGGGAAGCATGAAACAGTACACGGTTGCTATTTTGGGCGCGACGGGAGCCGTGGGCACCCAGATGCTCGAGTGCCTCAACGAGCAGGAGTTCCCGGTCGGCAAGCTCAAGCTGTTGGCAAGCGCACGCTCCGCGGGCAAGACCGTTGAGTTCCGCGGCGAGCAAATCGTGATCGAAGAGGCTTGTCCCGAGGCCTTTGAGGGCTGTGACATCGTGCTTGGCGCCGCCGGCGACGACATCGCGAAGGAGCTGCTGCCCGAGGCCGTTAAGCGCGGCGCCGTCGTGGTCGACAACAGCCATGCCTTCCGCATGGATCCCGAGGTGCCGCTGGTCGTGCCCGAGATCAATGCCGACGACATCAAATGGCATCACGGCCTTATCGCCAATCCCAACTGCGCGACCATCATCGGCCTGGTTCCCACGTGGCCGCTGCATCAGCTCGCCGGCGTGAAGCGCATGATCGTCTCGACGTACCAGGCGGCTTCGGGTGCTGGCGCTCCCGGTATGGCCGAGCTCGAGGCTCAGCTGGCCGCCCTGGGCCGTGGCGAGGAGATTCCCGAGCCGCGCGCGTTTGCCGCTCAGCTGGCGAGCAACCTGATTCCGCAGATTGGCGGCGTCAAGGAGGAGGGCTTTACCTCCGAGGAGATGAAGCTACAAAACGAGGGCCGCAAGATTATGCATCTGCCCGAGCTGCGCGTGAACTGCACTTGCGTGCGCGTGCCCGTGCTGCGTTCGCACTCCGAGAGCATCACGCTCGAGTTCGAGCGTGACATTACGGTTGACGAGGCCCGTGCTGCGCTGGCTGCCGCTCCCGGCGTCAAGCTGGTTGATGATATGGCTGCCGAGGATGCGCACGACCGCTTCCCCATGCCGATGGATACGTCCGACCAAGACCTGATTTGGGTCGGCCGCGTGCGTCGCGACATCTCGAACCCCGAGGCCGCGCGCGGTATCACCTTCTGGTGCTGCGGTGACCAAATCCGTAAGGGCGCGGCAACCAACGCCGTCCAGATCGCCAAGCTGCTCTGCGAGTAGGTTGACCTGTCCGGCGGGGGCCGGGCTTAGTTTTCAGAACGTCCTCGACCATGTGTGGCGCCTTGTCCTGCTCCTTCGGAGCCGCGGACAAGGCGCCACACTGGTCTGCGGAGTGTTCTGAAAACTAAGCCCGGCCCCCGCCTGCGGTGACGCTGCTGCAGGCGGCCTACGATGGGGCCGTTATTGGTTGAGGCCGCTGGGCTGATGTGGGGGCGCGCGGCTGTTGCGGGCTCTGGTCCCAGCGGCGGCCTCGGCGCTTTGCGCCTGCTGCCTTGGGTGACTTTGGGGTCGATTGGGGTTGTCTGCACAATTCGCGGTATTATGGTGCGGAGTTTTGAAAGGAGCCGCCGGTGGTCACGACGACGTTTGCTTCGCCTTTGGGCGAAATCTTGCTTGCCGCTGATGGCCGCGGTCTGACGGGGCTTTGGTTTGAGGGGCAGGAGCATTTTGGCTCCACGCTTCTCAAAGAAGATCCCGAACATGTTGAAGGCGCCGATGCAGTTTCTGGTGCTGGCGGCATGTCGTCGGTGAGTCCTGCAAATGGTGCGGCGTCTTCGGTGCTTGAGCGTTCGTGGGCTTGGCTGAATGCTTATTTTGCAGGGCAGGAACCTCGGTTTACGCCGCCGTTGCATTTGATTGGCACGGCGTTTCAGCGTGAAGTTTGGTTTGAGCTGCTTTCTATCCCGCGTGGCGAGGTCGCCACTTATGGCGAAATTGCGGCTCGTGTCGCCGCCCGCCATCGTGTACCGGGAAACGAGGCGCCCGTTGTGTCCCCCCGTGCGGTGGGGGCTGCGGTCGCTCGCAACCCTGTTTCGATTATCGTGCCGTGCCATCGCGTGGTGGCGGCCGATGGTTCGCTCAACGGATATGCCGGCGGGCTCGATCGCAAGGAGTGGCTACTTCGGCTCGAGGGTGCGTACGAGGAGTAACGCTCGAGTACTTTGCCTGAAGTAGCCGACTTCGACCAAAGCTCGCTCGAGTTCGCTTTGATCAGAGCACTTAAGACCCTTGTTTTCTGTCAATAGTGCTATCTGTTCGTTGATGGATATCCACGACTTCTGGTATTTCATTTAAGCCTCTTGATATAAAAAGAGCTGGAGTTGCGCATCGTTGAGAGGCTTTCCAGCTTTAGAGACATAAAATTATAAGATACGATGACCTGCGTCAAGGAAGCTGCCAGATGACCTTGGAGCGGCTGATTGCCTGGACTAAAACCTGATGCGCGGGACGGCGCCCCACGCTATTCAGCGCGCTTGATAGGATGACGGACCACAGTCTTAAGTTTCTCCGGTGCACATTTGCGTGGATCGGAGAGATAGATTTCGTGATGGAAACGGGTGTCTGAGAAGTCGGGGACATAGCCCTGCTCGGCCGTGTATTCATGCATAGCGTCTACGGTCGCCGGTTCGTTGTCGTAGGGCCCGGTGTGCATGCATTGGACGCAGAGGCCCTCGTCAACTTTAAGCAGTTCGACGGCGGAAAAGTCCAGTTTCTTTTTGGTCGTGGCTTCCGCGACTGCCCAGTCAAAGTTATCTCGGGTGACGAAATCGGGCAGGCGAATGCACGAGATAAAGTTGAAATCGTCCTTGCGTACATAATCGATGTCGCCGCTCGGGGAGTCTTGCCACCAGAAACCCTCGAGCGGCGGTACCACAAAGTCGAAATAGCCCTCGATACTCCTTGAGCCTTTCTTCGACATCTTGACGGTATAGGCGATGCCGTAAAGCAGCGGCAGGGCGTTTTGATACTCGCCACCTTCGGTATTTGGGTCGCCCTTGCCGCGAACGGCAACGTAGCTCATAGGCGGGACAGTTACGATACTCGGCTTGCTTGCAGGTCTGTAGAGCTCCTTGCATTCCTTCTTAAAGTCGAACGCCATGTTGGCCGCCTTTCTGCGTATTGGCCTGCTTAGATAGTGGAATCATATCATAGAAACGAACAGCTGTTCGAATGATTTGGTTGACAGATAGAGATACGTGCGTTGTGTTTGGCGGTCGGCTTGACCCTGTCGATGATTTCTCTGTCTCCCCGGCGCCTCATCTATGGCTGCCGTTTCCCCATATAAAACCTGCCAAAATGAACCTGTCCCTTTTTGGTCGGTGCGAAATGGGTAATACTAAAGAGTTATCCGACCAGATGGGAACCAATCGATGGCCTATATCGAATTCAAAGATGTCATCAAGGCATACGGCGAGGGCGACGCCCGTATTCATGCGCTCGACGGCGCGAGCTTTACGGTCGAGCGCGGTGAGCTCGCCATTATCCTGGGCGCCTCGGGTGCTGGCAAGACCACGGCGCTCAACATCCTGGGCGGCATGGATACGGCGACTTCCGGCACCGTGACGGTGGACGGGCGCGACGTGAGCTCCGCCAACGAGGCGCAGCTTGTTGAATACCGCCGCGCCGACGTCGGCTTTGTCTTCCAGTTCTACAATCTGGTTCCCAACCTGACGGCACTCGAAAACGTTGAGCTCGCAGCTCAGATCTGCCCCGATTCGCTCGATGCCGAGCAAACGCTTTGCCAGGTTGGCCTGGGCGACCGACTCGCTAACTTTCCGGCGCAGCTTTCGGGCGGCGAGCAGCAGCGCGTGTCCATTGCCCGTGCACTGGCAAAGAACCCCAAGCTGCTCCTGTGCGACGAGCCCACGGGCGCGCTCGACTATAAAACCGGCAAGCAGATCTTGCAGCTGCTGCAGGACACTTGCCGCAAGCAGGGCATTACGGTCATCATCATCACCCACAACTCCGCGCTGGCGCCCATGGCCGATCGCCTGATCCGCTTTAAGAACGGTCGCGTGGAGAGCGAGACGGTCCAGCAAAATCCCGTGCCTATCGAGACGATCGAGTGGTAGCGCCCATGGACCAAGACCGCCAAAACAGCCTACGCCGCGACGCGCAGAACACGGAGCGCGAGCAGGATTTTACGACCTACCGCACTGCCCAAAGCTCAAACGATATGGTGCCGACGGTTTTTCGCCGTGGCATCTACCGCACAATCCGAGGCAGTCTTAAGCGCTTTTTGTCAATCGTGGTCATCACCGCGCTTGGCGTGAGCGTGATGTGCGGCCTTAAGGCGGGTTGCGAGGACCTGTGTGATTCGGTTGATGCCTACTTCGACCAGCAAAATGTCTATGACATTAACGTGCAGTCGACCTATGGCCTGACTGACGATGATCTCGACGCCATACAAGAGGTCGATGGCGTCGAAACGGCCGAGGGCATCTACACCGAGACCGCCTACACCGCCGTGGGCACAACGCGCGAGCGCGTGGTCGTGCAGAGTCTCTCCAAGGAGAACATCGATCAGCCGGTGCTCGTGAACGGCGATTTGCCCGAGAGCGCCGATGAAGTCGCGGTGACTTCGAAGTTCCTGAAGGCATCGGGCAAGAAAATCGGCGATACGGTGAGTTTTGCCGCCAATGACGCGAGCTCGTCCAATCAAAGCGCCAAGGACCAGTTTGCCGCGGGCGATTACACCATTACGGCTGAGGTCCTCGACCCCACTGATGTAAGTTCTGACTCGACAGTCAACGCCTTTCGCGCTGCTTCGGCGGCGGACTATAAGTTCTATGTGAGCGAGGACGCCGCGACATCTTCTTCCTACTCCGCGGTCCACGTGATCGTTGAGGGAGCCAAGAGCCTCAACTCCTATTCGGATTCCTACGCGGCAAAGATCAATGAGGTCAAGGGCAATATCGAGAAGATCCGCGAGGAGCGTGAGAAGGCGCGCGCCCAGGAGCTGACGGTCGACACGCCGGCGAGCTTGGACGCGGCTGAGCGTCAGGCGAATATGCTCTTTGGGATTGAGCAGGACAACATCAATCGCATGGCCGAGGGCAGCGACGAGCGTGCGCAGGCGCAAGCCGACCTGGATCAGCGTCGCGCCGCCGCCGATCAACAGTTTGCCGATGCCCGCGCCGAGCTTTCCGATCTGGGCGAATGCACCTGGTACATCCAGGACCGCGGCAACATCGCAAGCTATTCGAGCGTGGAGAGCGACAGCTCGTCAATTGAGGCCATCGCCACGGTGTTCCCGTTCATCTTCTTTATCGTCGCCGTGCTCATCAGCCTTACCACCGCCACGCGTATGGTCGAGGAGGAGCGCACGCTCATCGGCCTGTATAAGGCACTCGGTTATTCGCGCGGACGCATCCTGTCCAAATACGTGGACTATGCGCTGTGGGCTTGTCTGATCGGCGGCGTGCTCGGCAACATCATCGGATTTGTGGGCCTGCCGCTGTTCCTGTTTACGGTGTTCGACGACATGTACTCACTGCCCCAGATGCTGCTTTCGTACGACATCGTGTCCTCGATCGTTTCGGTGGCGCTGTTTGCCGTGGGCGTGGTGGGCGCCACGATTATCGCCTGCCGCCACGAGATGGCCGAGACCCCGGCCTCGCTTATGCGTCCCAAGGCCCCGCGCGCTGGCTCGCGCATTCTGCTCGAGCGCATCGGCTTTATCTGGCGCCGCATGGGCTTTTTGAACAAGGTCGCTGCACGCAACCTTTTCCGCTATAAAAAGCGCGCCTTTATGACCATCTTTGGCATCGCGGGTTGCACCGCGCTTGTGATTTGCGGTATGGGTATTCGCGACACGTCGGTCGCGCTTTCGCCCAAGCAGTACGGCCACATCACACGCTACGATCTGCTGGCGGTCGCCAATCCCGACGATTTTTCGCAGACGTGCGCGGCATTGGATGAGCGCAGCACGGCCAATGATTCCAACGTGACGGTGACCTCGACTCTGCCGATTATGACCGACAACGTCACCTTTACGTTTGGCGGCAAAAGCGAGACCGTGCAGCTCATCGTGATTCCTGACGACCGCACGGGTGACTTGGGCGATTACGTGCGCCTGGAGGATGAGTCCAAAGACCCGCTCGCCCTGCGTGACGGGGACGTGTATTTAAGCAAGAGCTCGCAGCTGGTGCTGGGGATTCAGCCGGGCGATACGGCTCACGTCCAGGATTCGTCGCTCAAAGTTGCCAAGGTCAAAGTCAGCGACATCTCGCTTAACTATCTGGGCAACACGCTTTACATGACGCAGGGCACCTATGAGCGCACGTTCGGCCGAAGCGCGCGTCTTAACGGCATCTTTGCGCTGCTCAAGGGTTCGTCAGCAGATCAAATTGCGTTTAGCAAGAAGCTTAAGAGCGACGGTTGGCTCACCATCTCGAGCACGGCCGAACATTGGGAGAACTACGAGGCCAACTTTACGATTATCAACTCTGTGGTGGTGCTCGTGACTTTTATGGCAGCGTGCCTGTCGTTTGTCGTGGTGTTTACGCTGTCTAATACGAATATTTCGGAGCGCGAACGCGAGCTGGCGACTATCAAGGTGCTGGGCTTCCGTCGCGGCGAGGTGCACCATTACGTCAACAAGGAGACGTTAATCCTCACGGCGATCGGCGCTGCGCTGGGCGTGCCGCTGGGCGGCTTGCTGGCCGAGAGCTTTACGTACATCCTGCAGATGCCGTCACTGTACTTTGACGTTGAAGTCGAGCCGCTGAGCTATGTGCTTGCCGTGGTGCTTTCCTTTGGCTTTACGTTTATCGTCAACCTCGCCACCAATCGAACCCTCAATAAGATCGACATGGTCGGCGCCCTCAAGAGCGCCGAGTAATCTGTTCCGGGATTCAAGCTGTAGCGAGCCGCCGATGCGCCCACAGCCACTAAATTGCATAAACAGCCCCGCCGATTGCATATTTCGGCGGGGCGGTCGCTTTTTGCCTACGGGTTCCCCAGGGGGCGGCGTGCAAATTCCGGAGTTTTCAGCATCCCGGAGTCCGCGGGTGCGGGAGCGGGCGCACAAAACAGCGCTGGAAACCCTGATTCCGAGCCTCCAGCGCCTCGAGAACCGATCATTTTTTGCAGAGTGCGGCCCATGGCACCTGCCTTTCGCCCAAAATCCAGTATGAAGGTACCCCCGGATGCTGAAAACTCCCAAAAATGCACGCCGCTCCCTACCCTAGGCACCCGCAGCAAGAAGACGAATAGCCTCGGCGAGTATGTAAACGAAGGGCCCTCCGACCCCGCCCGATGATTTCGATTGGCGACCTTTGACGGAGTCAAGGGAGGAGCCAAATCGAAATACGTCGGGCGGGGTCGGAGGGCCCGATGGGATGGATTTCGCCGAGGCTATTCGTCGCCAAAGCTGATGCCCAGCGCCTTGGCCTCGCGCACCAGATCGCTCTGGGGGTCGACAAACTTGAGCTTGCCGGCGACCTCCTCGAGCGGCATGTGGCACATCTTGCCGTCACGCAGGGCAATCATGTAGCCAAACTCGCCGCGCAGGCAGCCGAGCGCTGCCTCGACGCCGCACTGGGTCGCAAAGATGCGGTCCTGGGCGTCGGGCTGGCCGCCGCGCTGCGTGTGGCCGGGGATAGCGACGCGGGTCTCGCGACCGGTCTTGGCTTCGATCTCCTTGGCGATGTCGTAGACAATCGACGGACTCGTGCGCTCGGCGAGCTTTTTCTTGTACTCCTTCTTGGACAGCGCCGCGTCCTCCTTAGAGATGGCGCCCTCGGCGACGGCCACGATGGTAAAGCGGCTGCCGGTTTCCATGCGATGCTCGATGGTCTTGATGACGTTATCCATGTCGTAGGGGATTTCGGGAATCAAGATGACATCCGCACCGCCCGCGACGCCGGCATACAGCGGAATCCAGCCAACCTTGTGGCCCATGATCTCGATGACAAACACGCGGCCGTGGCTCGAGGCGGTAGTGTGGATGTCGTCGATGCATTTGGTGGCGACGTCGATGGCGCTCGTAAAGCCAAACGTCAGCTCGGTGCCCCAAGTGTCGTTATCGATGGTCTTGGGCAGGGCGATAACGTTGAGGCCCTCTTCGCGCAGGCGGTTGGCGGTCTTGGTGGAGCCGTTACCGCCCAGCATAAACAGGCAGTCGAGCTGCAGCTTATGATAGGTGTGGACCATCGCCGACACCTTCTCGACGCCGTCGGCCTCGGGAATATCCAGGCGCTTGAACGGCGTGCGGCTCGTGCCCAGGATGGTGCCGCCGCGGGTGAGGATACCGCTAAAATCGGCGGGCGTCATGACGCGGAACCTGCTGTAGATAAGGCCCTGGTAGCCGTCCTCAAAACCATAGATCTCGATAGGTTCTTTGCTATTGGTCATAAGCGTTTTGACGATGCCGCGCATGGTGGCGTTGAGCGCTTGGCAGTCGCCGCCACTGGTAAGAAGACCGATCCTGAGCATGATGAATCCTTCCGGGCAAGTTATAACATGCGCATAAGTTTACCCCCGTACACTGTTGACACGGGGGTAAAACGTGTTAGCTCAAGCGTATAGAAATGTAAACAACGTCAGGCGAGCGTAAGGTCGACGGGACTGGCTCCTTACAGTGCGAAGGCATCGACGTTGCCCCAGTGGCGGCGCAGCGTAATAGCGGCGGCGGGTTCGGTATTGTCAAAGACGACCGACCATTGCGTATTGCTGGTGATGTCTTCCGGATTGGGCTCTTGGGCTGCGGCGCGAAGGGCCTTCCAAGCGACCGCCTCGTCCTGGGCACCGGCGTGGGCGTCAAGGACATCGGCGATTGCGACGGCGCGCTCTTTACCATGGCCCAGCTCGTCATTCTTTTGGTTGGGCAGCACTTCGTCGCCATAGCAGGCGTAGAAGTTCGTAACCTGGCGTACAGGAGTCGCTTTGAAAGCACGGTCCGGATCGCGCGGATCCCACTCTACTACGCGCGCGTCACCGGCGGCGTCGTTGATAAAGAAGTGGTAATCGCGTCCTGCCATGGCGTGCATGTCGTAGGCGGAAAGCAGGTCGACAGCTTCTTGCGTGGTGGCGGCACGGTCGAGCACCAGACGGATGGCGAGCGAGGTATTGATGACGGGGCGTTGCGTGTCCTGGTCACAGGGCTTGGAATCCAGAGTGAGTACGGCAATGGACACGCCGCATTCGTTAACACCGTCGAGCTGGGCAAACGGGCCCATGAGTGCGGCGGCGCGTCCGCCGACGGAGTCAAACGGAGTGTTATCGCCCAGGTTGTTAAGGGCAGCAAACCCGATGGAGGCATAGCCGTTGCGTGGGTGATTGCGCACCAGCAGCGCCGAGGTGTCGTCCTTAAAGTCGTAATTGCGACCGGTGCGCACGCGGCCTTCGGCATCTACGGCGACAAAAGCGCTGCAGGCAAACTGGGGCGCCTGGACATGTATCGGCACACCGGGCAGCACCTGCGCCACCACGGCATCGATGTAGGCCTGGTCGTCGCGCACGCCAGCGGCGATGATGCGATCAAGATCGTAGTCGTAGGCGATGTCGATTGCGTACAGGTCATAGCCATCCGCGTAGCCGGTCAAGCGTTTGAGCGACGCGGCGGACTTGATTTGCTTGTGATAAACGATACCGGTGGCAGCGGCAAGGCCGACGGCGACTCCCGCGACACCGCAGGCGATGGCAATGTTACGTGGCTTCATGACGGCTCCTCTCGTCCTGTTAGCGTAATTGTCGCAAAAGGAGCGTGGGCATGATGGCTCAACTTGGCGAGCGGCGCGGGATTAAACACGGAATGAAGAGTGCGGCGCTGGCGCGGCGGGGTATGCTGGAAGGGACCATCAACCCAGCGAAAGGGGAGAGCATGACGGATCAGGAAACGCCCGAGCGCGCGCATGTGACGGCCGATGATATCGAGGCCGCCAACGACCTTATCGACTTTATCGAGGCATGCCCCAGCATGTTCCATACGGCGGCGACCATTATGGCCGAGCTCGACGAGGCGGGCTTTACCTACCTGCCCGAGAATGCGGCGTGGGACATCGAGCCGGGCGGGCGTTATTACACGCAGCGCAACACCTCGAGCGTTGTTGCCTTTAAGGTGGGCGAGGACCTGGCCGCGACGTGGGGCGAGGACGGCGTTGCCGGCGACTACCATTTTCAGCTGACGGCGTCGCACAGCGACTCGCCGACGTTTAAGGTTAAGGCCGTGCCCGAGCTCGACGGCGCGGGCGAGACGCTGCGCCTGAACACCGAGGCTTACGGCGGCATGATCGACTACACCTGGTTCGATCGCCCGCTGGCGCTCGCGGGCCGCGTGCTGGTGCGCGAGGGCGACCGCATTGAGAGCCGCCTGCTTGCCACCGAGCGCGAGGTCGCTATTATCCCGAGCCTTGCCATCCATATGAATCGTGGCGTTAACGAGGGCTTTGCTCCCAACCGCGCCGTCGACTTGTGCCCGCTCATCAGCGCCGGTGACCTTAAGCAGGGAGATTTTGACGCCCTGATCGCTGACGAACTGGACGTTGAGCCCGAGCAGATTCTGGGCCGCGATCTGTTCCTGGTCAATCGTCAGGATGCGCGCATCTGGGGCTGGGCCGACGAGTTTATCTCGACGCCCAAGCTTGACGACCTGGCCTGCGCCTACACCTCGCTACAGGCATTTTTGGGTGCCGAGAACGCGCATGACGTCTCGGTCTTTTGCTGCTTTGATAACGAGGAGGTTGGCTCCGAGACCAAGCAGGGCGCTATGTCGACGTTCTTGGCCGACGCGCTGCGCCGCATCAACGGATCGTTGGGCTTTGACGAAGAGTCGTATCATCGCGCACTTGCCGCCTCGATGCTCGTGAGCTGCGATAATGCGCATGCCGTGCACCCCAACCACGCTGAGAAGTGCGATGCCCGCAACCAGGTCGTGCTCAACGGCGGCATCGTCATCAAGGAAGCCGCCAACCAGCACTACTGCACCGATGCCTTTAGCCGCGCGGTGTTCCAGGCCATCTGCGATGACGCCGACGTACCCACACAGGCCTTCGCCAACAAGAGCGATATGGCCGGCGGCTCCACGCTCGGCAATCTGTCCAATATGCAGGCGAGCATGCATGCCGTGGACGTGGGCCTGCCGCAGCTTGCCATGCACTCGAGCTACGAGACCGGCGGCGTACGCGACGTGATGTACGCCATCCGCGCCCTCACCGCCTTCTACGAGCGCAACCTAACCATCAACGGCGCCGAAAGCGTGGAGCTCTAAAATCTGTCAAAAAGGGACAGGTTCACTTTGGCAGGTTTTATCTGGGAAAATGCCGCAATGCCAACAGCTGGACAGAATTGTTATGACACCGCAGGTTGAGCAAACGTCAGCGAGCGATGTCCAGAGCGAACAAGTTGGCATGAAAAAGGTAAGGCATAGACCTTCTGGTCATGCCTTACCTTTTGAATGGCAAATTGTCGCTCTGGGCGGCGCGCAGCGTCGACCGGTCCGCCGTTCGTTAGAACGGCGGAACCCTAATGCTCGATCCAGCAGCGAAGCGTCTCGCTGGCCTGCAGGTGACGCAGGTTCTCCGCGGCGATGTCGACCACGTTGTTGAGGGTGGCGGCCAGATGGAACCAGCCGGAGACGTGCGGCGTGATGAGCATGTTGGGCGCATCCCACAGTGGGCTTGTTTCAGGCAACGGTTCGGGGTCGGTGACGTCGACCGCGGCGCCGGCGAGATGTCCCGACTCCAGGGCGGCAACCAAGTCGTCGGCGACCACAAGGTCGCCGCGGCCGCCGTTGGCAAAGAAGGCGCCCGGTTTCATCGCGGCGAAGAACTCGGCGTTCGCCAGGCCGCGGGTCTCGGGTGTGCTGGGCATAAAGGATGCGACGATGTCAGCCTCGGCCAGGCGCTCGGACAGGGCATCCATACCGTCCATGTCCTCAAACACAATGGGGTAGACGAGCGGGTGGCGCTTGATGCCGCGGACGTGCGCACCCATGTTGCGGCAGAGCGTGGCAAAGTGGCCGCCAATGTCGCCCGCGCCCAGCACCAGCACATTGGCGTTTTTGAGCGAGGTGACCGGCCCCAAATCCTCCCAGCGATGCTCGCGCTGCAGGTCCTGGTAGCCGGGCAGGCGCTTCATCATGGAAAGGACCATGGCAAACATGTGCTCGCTCACGGCCTGACCGTAGGCGCCGATCGAGCAAGACAGCTTGGCTTCAGCCGGCACGGTGCCGGCGGCCAAGTAATCGTCATAGCCGGCGGTCTGCAATTGCAACAGCTGGAGATGCTCGCATGCGGTAAGCAAGGCAGGGTCTATGTTGCCCAAGATCACGTCGGCATCGGCGACCTGCTCGTGCGTGGCGGCGTCGGCGCTCGTGTAGATAAAGTCCTCGCCCGGAGCACTCGACTCAAGAATTGCGCGATGGCGGTCATTGACGGGCAGCAAAACCAGGATGTTCACTAGCGGTCCTCTCCGCTCGACTTGCCAAAAAGGGACAGGTTTATTTTGGCAGGTTTTATCAGGCAAAACGTTTAAATAAAACGCCGGATGCAAGACGAGCGTGCCCGTCAGCATCCGGCGTATCCACGGCTACCAGCTCAGCAGCTCGTAACCATCCTCGGTCACCACGAGTTGTACCTCGCACTGGGCCGAATCGCTGCCGTCCTTGGTACGCACGCACCAACCGTCGCCCTTGCTGATCTTGATGTCGGGCGCTCCGGCGTTGACCATGGGCTCGATGGTAAAGACCATGCCCGGAGCCATGATGGTGTCCACATCGGGCGCCTCGGTGGTAAAGCCCACAAACGGGTCCTCGTGGAACTCCTTACCGATGCCGTGTCCACCGTACTCGCGCACCACGCTAAAGCCGGCGTCCTCGACCGTCTTTTGCACGGCCTCGGCCATCACGGACAACGGCAGCCATGGCTTGACGGCTGTCAGGCCCGCCTCCACGCTGGCGCGGGTGACGTCGACCAGGCGCTGGCGCTCGGCCGAGACCTCGCCGATACAGAACATGCGGCTCGAGTCGCTAAAGTAACCGTCCAGGATCGTGGAGCAGTCCACGTTGATGATGTCGCCCTCGTGCAGCACGTCCGTATCGCAGGGGATACCGTGGCAGACCACATCATTGATCGAGGTGCAAACGCTCTTGGGGTAGCCCTCATAGTTGAGGTCGGCCGGCGTGCCACCGTGCTCGACGGTGTAGTCGTAGATCATCTGGTCGATCTGGTTGGTGGTCATGCCTGCGGCGATATGCTCGCCCACATAATCGAGCACGCCCACGTTGATGGCTGCCGAGCGCTTGATGCCCTCGATATCGGCGGGCGTCTTGTAGAGCGTGCGGGGCAGCACCTCCCAGCCCTCTTCCCACAAGCGCTCGAGGCGCTCGTCAAAGGCGCTATGGCATTTCTTGTATTTCTTGCCGCTGCCGCACCAGCAAGCGTCGTTGCGGCCAGGCACGGGTCCTTTGTCATACATGGCTAACTTCCTTTCATCCGCAGCTAGTATAGCCCACTCACAGGGCAGCTGCGCGCTAGTAGCTCACCTGGCAGGGGATGCCGAGGGTGCGCACGCGTGCGGCAATCGTGTCGAGCACCTCGGGCGCCGCTTTAGCAAGGCCGGCGACCGGTGTCTCGCGCGCTACCGTGTAGATGGTTGCTTCTTGTGGGCGAATGCGCTCAAGCGCCGCGAGCCAGGGGGCAACGTACTCCTCGCCGGTGTTGTCGATGGGCTTGTCCAGATACTCACCGGTCAAAAAGATCGTCTGGATAATAACGTGACCGTCAAAGCTTGCGAACGTCTCGATCTGGTGCTCGACGTCGTAGGGGCCAACAGGCTGGTCGAGCAGCTGGATAAACGCCGGGTCGACGGTATCGAGCTTAAGAATGTTGTCATCGACCATCATGAGCGCGTCGTGCACCTCGGGGCGGTCGGCGCGCGTGCCGTTGGAGAGCACAGCGATCTTGGAGTTTGGGGCCAGCTGATCGCGCAGCGCGACGGCGCCGGCGATGGCCTGCGGAAACTCCGGTGCGGCGGTGGGCTCGCCGTTGCCTGCGAAGGTGATCACATCGGGGAGCTCGCCCTCGGCTGCCATCTCGCGGAGCTTTGCCTCGAGCGCGTCGAGTACCACGGCGGCTGTGTTGTACGGCTCATGGCAGGGGCGCTCGGCGTTGAGGCCGTTTTCGCAGTAAATGCAGTCGAACGTGCAGATTTTGCCGCTGGCCGGCATCATGTTGACGCCGAGCGAGAGACCAAGGCGACGGCTGCGAACGGGCCCAAAGATGGGGCTGGCATTCAAAAACGTAGACATAGGCATATGCTCCTCAAGACAATTGTGCCTAAGCATAGCATCGGCTCCAAAGCAAGGTGCGGGCTCTTGCTTTACAAGTTTCGTTTTTTCACGTCGCTCATTATGCCGTGTCATGAAAAGCCTCGGGTCGGGTAAAGTTAATCTGTTAACAAGGCGTAAGGCAATACGGGTCCATCCAACCGCACTGACGTGCAACTGGATGGGCGTTGATGATGGGGGCACAACATGGATTTTACGGTCGAGAATGCAGGCACCACGATTGCCTGTCGCGAATATGCCGGCCCGGATGTGTCACCTGATGCTACTGCCTTGGTGTGCGTGCACGGCGCTTGTGTCGACGGCACATTTTTTGACGGTATCGCTTGTGAGCTCAGTCGCAACTACCGCGTAATTGCCTACGACCGCCGCGGCTGCGGTGACAGCAGCGATGCGGCAAACGACAGCTATGATCTTGCCGCTCAGGCCGCCGACCTGCAAGCCGTGATCGAACACGTTGGCGCTCCGGCAAATGTGCTTGCGCATAGCGCCGGTACGTTGGTGGCGCTGGAGCTTCTTCGCACCGAACCCCATCTCGTCGCCCGTGCGATTCTGCATGAGCCGGCTGTGTCGGCCGAAGGCGTCGGTATGGGCGCAGCTTCGGTTTTGCTCGATATGATTGCGGCTGGAAAGGTTTCAAGGGCGCTCCGGCTTTTCTTGGGAGCTCTCGGCGACTTGGACCCCGAGGCTCCTGGGACGACCGAGGCAGAAGCCAAGCATGCCCTACGCAATGGTCGTTGCTTTATGGCCAATGAATACGGAACAAATATGACATATGCTCCCGACTGGGAGCGCGCCCGCGCGTCAAAGGCAGTGTCGGCCGTGTTTTTGGGCGAGCTTTCGGTCGATACGCCCCGCGAGGCTGGCACGCGAGCGGCTGCCGAATATCTCGATTGCCCCCTTGTGACGATCCCGGGTGCGCATAACGGTCTGCGCGATCGCCCCGTTACGGCGGCAAACGCCGTTCGCGATGTCTTGGAGCTTTAGCACGCTCGATGACCTGCGGGGAGAGGGACTGTTAGCGTTTCGTCATTGTTAACGAATGCGCCCATAACCGCGCGCCCGCAGCTCCATTACCGCCGTTTGCCAGGTCATAAAAATGTAACGATAATCGCGCGTTTGCCTTCAGCTGTTAGATGTTACCCTTGTACCAATTGATATGCACCGTTGCCGTGCGTAACGATAGGAAGGGCCCCATATGCTCAATAATCACGAGGTCAATCTAACCGACGAGGAGGCTGCCGCCGAGGTCGCCCGCGTCGCGAAGACCTACCCCGTGGTGCGTTTGCTGTCGGCCGATCAGATTAAGAGCGAGCCTAACTGCCTGCTCGCCGGCAATCGGTGCCCTTGTCTGCGTCAGTCGAGTCTTGAGGCCTTGGCAGATTCCGATGAGGTGTCGGAGCAGCTGCTCAATGATGGTACCGAGTACCGCGCTCGCCTGCGCCCTCTGAAGGTTGAGGGCGAGCCTCACGTCCTGCTGATGGTGCGTCCGATCGATGAGCAAGAGGCTGCAGAAGAGGACCTCGTCTACACCGATGTGCTGACGAGTGTGCGCAATCGCCGATATTACGAGGAAAAGCTCCGTAGCGCCCGCATGAATGCCGGCGTTGCGGTGATCGACCTTGATGATTTTAGGGTCTTCAACGATACGTGTGGCCGTCATGCCGGCGACCTTGCGCTCGGTGCTGTGGCGACGGCCATACGCAGCGGAATTCGTTCGACTGACGAGCTTGTACGCTATGGCTGCGACAAGTTTGTGGTCGTCATGCCCAATATTCCCTCCGATGACTTCACCCGTCGCCTGCACCAGGTGTCCGATGCCGTTCATGCCACGATTGTTCCGGGCCATGAGTACGTGAGCTTGACGGCATGTATTGGTGGCGTTCGCATTCATGGCGAGACGGTCGATGAGGGAGTTGGCCGCGCTGTCCAGTTATTGAGCCGCGCTAAGGCAAAAGCCGGTACGGTCGTGACCGACGCCGATTCCATCGAAGCCTTCCAAAGCGAAAAGCCTTTGGTGCTTATTGTCGATGACTCCGACATGAACCGAGCCATTCTCAACGAGATGCTCAAGGACGAGTATTGCATCCTCGAGGCCGACAACGGTCGTACGGCGCTCGACATGGTCGACCGCTATGGCGATGAGTTGTCGCTCGTGCTGCTGGATATTGTCATGCCGGGCATAAGCGGCTTTGAGGTGCTGGCCGATCTGTCGCGCCGATCGGGTATCGACAATCTGCCTTTCATCATGATTTCGAGCGAAGATTCCGATGATATGGTTTTGCGCGCGTACGAGCTGGGCGCCTCGGACTATATCAACCGCCCGTTTGACTCCCGTGTCGTGCGCCGCCGTGTAAGCAACACCATCCGCCTATACGCCAAGCAGCGCCGCCTGACGAGCCTGCTGTCCCAGCAGTACAACGAGCGCGTCAAGAACAGTCGCATGCTCATCGACATCATGGCCGGCGTCATGGAGCTTCGCAATGGCGAGAGCGGCAGGCACGTTACGAACATCGAGAAGCTGACCGAGCTGCTGCTTGGCTGTCTGGTCCAGCGTAGCGGCACGATCTCCCTCGACAATGAGGAACGCTCCACGATTGCCTTGGCTTCGGCGCTGCACGATATCGGCAAGATGTCGATTGACGATGCGATTCTCAACAAACCCGGGCGCCTTACGCCCGAGGAGTTCGAGATTATGAAGACGCATACCACGATGGGCGCCGACATGTTGCTTGAGCTGGGCCGCCATCACGTCGGCAATGCGCTTATGGAATATGCGTACCAGATTGCGCGTTGGCATCACGAGCGCTGGGACGGCAAGGGCTATCCCGATGGCCTTGAGGGCAACGAGATTCCCATTGCCGCGCAGGTGGTCTCGGTGGCCGACGTGTATGATGCGCTGACGAGCGTGCGCGTGTACAAGGACGCTATCCCGCACAAGGAGGCGATCCAGATGATCCTGGACGGTAAGTGCGGTACCTTTAACCCACTGTTGCTCGACTGCCTGCTCGAGGTACAAGACCGTATTGCCGAGACGTTGGCACGCCCCGCCGACGTTGTCGCGTTTCCCACGATTTAGTTTGAACAAAGGAGTTTTTAATCCATGATTTCCATGCGTGAGGCGTATGAGAAGATCGGCGCTAATTATGATGACGCGTGCGCTCGGCTGATGGGCGGGGAAATGCTTGCCCGCTTTGCCCTCAAGTTTTTGGATGACGAGAGCATGGACAAACTGGAGGCCGCCATGGCGGCAGGAGACGCCGAAGGTGCGTTTATGGCAGCGCACACGCTCAAGGGCGTGAGCCAGAACCTGGGATTCGATAATCTGTACGAGCCGGCGGTTGTGGTGACCGAAGCGCTGCGCGGCGCCGATGCTGTTGACGGCGCCCGCGAGGGGATGCATGCGTTGCAGCAGCAATATGCGGCTACGATGTCGGCCCTGCGCGAAGCGGCCGAATAAGAGCTTGCGTGCTTTGATGACAATGAGAGTGGATAATCTCCCGTTTTAGGCTCGGTGGTGGCCTCAAAGTGGGAGATTATCCACTCTCGTTCGATACGTGTCCAAAAATCCACTCTCACCCCTTCCGATTAGTGAATGGCCTATGCGCACTGGCGGGGCTTTCCGCATGCAATCTATATCGTTGTTCGATAAACTGTTCGAATAACGATAGAGTCGATGAGGGTGAGTGTATGTCCAACAGCGTTCAGCGTATGGCCAAGGCGGGCGAAAATATCAGGAAGCTTGGTTTTTGCATGGCAGCCGTTTTTGCAGGGATGCTCGTCGCTTTTGCCGCGTTGGTTGTTTACGTGATTTGGTATGCGGTTGAAAACGTTGCTTCTGTCGATTCTTTTGGTGTCGTGACGCTTCTCAATGGCGGGTGCATCGTTATCCCAAGCGGACTGTGCCTGGCACTCGTCGTGGGTATTTCGCTTGTCGTTTTGTGCGGAATCAGCCGTAATATCTCGCGGGGCGTCTCGCCCTTTACCAGGGCACATGTGCGGCTTATCCGTGTTCTTGCACTTGCCTTTGCTGTTAACGCTGCGGTTTCGTTTGTTGGTGCCTATGGATCGGTCAATCTCACCATTGGCGGACTGGAGCTTTACATCGTGCCTCATTCCTTCGTTATTGAGATTTGCCAAGGCGCTACCTTTGATGCGGGGTCGTTTATCGGCGCAGTTGTCTGCTTGTTTATCTCGGCGATCTGGAGTTATGCCTCGCTGCTCCAAGAGCAGTCTGACGAGCTTGTGTAGGAGGAAACATGAGCTATCTCATCATCGAGCTTGAGACGCAGCTGCTTAAGACCGGAAAGACCAGCGCTGATCTGATTCGGGCGACGGGGCATACTCCGGCTAATATTTCAAAGCTTAGAAACGGAAAGATAAAAGCTATTCGCCTAAAGACGCTTCTCGATATCTGTGATGAGCTTGATTGCCAACCGGGAGATATTATTCAGCGCGTGAGCGAGAAAGAGCTTGAGGAGCTTATTGTCGAGCGCGCAAAAAATGTCGTGAGACAGATGCGGGACGGCGGAGGCAATGAGGTATCGCTTCCGACATCAGTCTTCGCTGTCGATTTGAGTGACGAGTAGCTTAAGGCAAACAACTAAAACGAAGTATCAGCGTGAAGGGACCCGTGTCTAACACGGGTCCCTTCTTTTAGATTATCTTGACAAATATGAGTTATCGAAAAACAATAACAACCATGGAAAACGATAAAGGAAAGAAGGAACGATATGAGCGGTTTTTCTATCAAGCAGAACGGGGGTCCAATGAACGCATCAGCGATAAAGCTATCAAAAGTTTCAAAACGCTACGGAAAACGGCACGTTTTGCATGACGTTTCCTTCGAGGTGCATCAGTCTGAGCTCTGTGCCCTTGTCGGTGCAAACGGTGCGGGCAAAAGCACGCTTATTAAAATCGTCTTGGGCCTCTGCGAGCCATCTTCGGGGAGCGTGGAGCTCTTTGGAGGCAAATCAAAAAGAGAGCTTGGCCTGATGCGGACGCGTGTCGGCTATGTGCCAGATTCCAGCGGAGCATATCAATCTCTCAGCGCGGTTGAGAATCTTCAAATCCGATGTGCGGAATGGGGGCTTGATGAGAAACGTGAGGTTCCTCGCGTCTTGGGCCTAGTTGGGCTGGACGTCGATGAGAAAAGGAGCGTGAGCAGTTTTTCTCTGGGAATGAAGCGGCGACTTGATATAGCTACGGCTTTGTTGGGTGACACTGATCTGCTTATTTTTGATGAGCCAGCAAATGGGTTGGACCCGCTGGGCATCGAGAGTATATGGGCTCTTATCGGTCGATTGAATCGAGAACAGGGTAAGACCATGCTCATCTCTAGCCATGATTTGGATGAGTTGGCATCAGTTGCAACAAGTTGCGTGTTTATCCATGACGGCGAACTGCTGAAAAAGGAACCGATGGACGTCATAAGGGATGAGGCATCGTCCCTAAAAGAGTATTACAGGCGCTTGATGAAGGCGGTCTCGCTATGAAGCGGGCGATCCATCCCATAAAGGCAGATATGATGCGTTTGCACAGGATGTTTCCGGCGAAGTTTGGTCTTACGCTTATGCTGGCGTTCGGCCTTCTCTTCTGTGTCTTTCTAAAAAACGGAACAACGTTGCTCGCCTTTGGCAATAGCGTTTTTGGGGAGGATATTGGTTTCTGCTGGAATGTAATCGATCCTTCTGCACCCGATGAGTCCCTTGTGCGCAGTGCTTTTGCCGGCACCTCCCTGTTCGTTCCGCTCATCGTTTGCCTGGCGATTTTACAGGAGCGCGGCTATGAAGAGGGATGCCGAATTTCTTCAGCAAGAGGTCTTGCCCGCTTTAACGGGGCTCTGGCACATGTACTTTCGTCTTCTTTAATAATCGGCGCAGCATATAGTGCGCTTTGCCTTCTTCTTTTTGCAATAGCCATAATACGTGGAGGGCATAACTACTCGCACGACATGCTAACTGCATTTTTGCCCGCAATGATAGTCAACGCCGTATTGGTGATATCGGTTGCGCTGGAGACGGTGACCATCTATCGGATTACAGGCAGCGCTGTATTGAGCGGGGCTGCGATAATAATTGGATTTGTCATGAGCTTGACGCTCTACGGAACTTACCTTCAGACGCCCATACCGTCCTTGCGATGGATCTTCTTTCTTCCGGGGCCGTACCTTGGAGTCGGATGTGCCCTTGGGTATAGCGATATGGGGCAGCTGACGCTTCTGGGATATGGCGCGGCAGCCAGCTGTCTATCGGTATTGATTTACGCTCTCTTGAGCTTTCGCGCTGGGGGTGTGCTCAATGGCTCGTCAGATTAAAAGACTTCTCCAGTCAGAATTGAAGCATGTGAGCAAATGGACGTACGCCTTAATCCTGGTAATTTATGCGTGCATGGTGGTATTGCAGCTTAATTCTTTCCCGATGTGGTTCTGCAGCCTCCGTGAGAACAGTTTCTTGGGCTTTTTCCCAGACCCGACGCTTCGGCTATCGGCGGAGGATGTCCTTCTATTTGGTAATGCAGAGGTTTTTCGCGGTCTGCTGTTCAACGTAGCCCCGTTGGCTCATGCATTGTTCTTTCCGTTCATCGCGGCTTGCATTGTGCCGTGCTTTGTCAGTTCGGGCTTTATTGAGGAACCGTGGGGGCTGTCGGAGGCTCGGGGAGGGAAGCGTGTGTGCGCTATCGTTGCGCGAGTGGTGCTGTCTTCTTTTGCCCTTTTGAGCGCGTTTGTCCTGTCGAGTGTCGTTTTGTACTGTCTTAACTGCGTAATCGTTTTGGATGCTCGGCAGTATTTCGACCTGCATGTATTTTGCTATCGACTTCTTCTGGCGAGTGTCGTCTGCCTTGCATACGTGGTCTCTTGCGTGATCGTTGTTTCCTATTTTGGGTCCGGCTTCGGTCCGATTGGCATGCTGTTGCTTGTCAACGTCGTAGCGATCTACATACAGCTCGGGACCAATTCCATGCTTCCGCTTCCAGCCTCGATGCTCATGTGGATTTGTGGCGTGACCCCGTTGGGGAATAGTCAATGCATTTCGATTCTAATTGACTGCCTAATAAACGTAGCAAGCGTTTTTGCCATTTGCTTTACCGTCGACCGATTGCGGTCGAGATTTCTTTGATTGTTTGTGAGGGAAAATCATACCGAGCATACCAAATACAGGGGGCGGGCACCGTGGCTGGTGTCCGCCCCCCCCTGGCATGGAAGGTTTAGGTCTGTGTGATTCGCGAGCTAGCGGGCCAGCTTAACCTTTGCCGCTGCCTCGACAAACGACTTCCACAGGTTAAAGTCGGTCTCGAGCGTCTGCCAGGTGTACTCGGGATGCCATTGCACGCCCAGGCAGAAAGGCTGGCCTTCGACCTCGATGCACTCGGGAACGCCGTCGGTTGCCTTGGCGACCAAGCGCGTGCTTTTACCCAGACGATCGACGCAACAGTGGTGTGCGGAGTTGGTCTGGATTAGCCTGTGCCCGCCAACCGCGCGTTCCAGCAGCGAGCCCGGCACGACCTCGACGGGGTGCACGGGATCGTTGAGCACGTGGGTGTGGCGCCACTGCGTGCGACCCTCGCGCGCACCCAAGCTCGGCACGTCCATGCACAGGGTGCCGCCGGTGGCGACGTTGAGCAGCTGCGTGCCGCGGCAGGTGGTAAAGAGCGGCTTCTTGGCGCGGAGTACCTCGCCGACCAGCTTAAACTCAAAGCTATCGCGAATCTCGCAGCAGAGGGTGGGGTCGTAGGGTCGATCATCGCCCCAGCGCTTGGGGTTGACGTCCGGGCCGCCGGGAATGGCGATGCCGTCGGCGATATCGACGTAATGACGGATAACCTCAATGTCCTCGGTGATGGACATCTGCAGCGGCAGACCGCCGGCGGCAAGGATGGCATCGACAAAGACACTTGCGATCTCCTCGTTGGGGGAGAGCGTTTCGCTCAAAAACGGCTTCGCCTCTTCCCAGCGCGGCGCGACGAGGATGAGTGGGCGGTCGGCGGGGGCGACGTCGACGTGCGGGGTGTAGGACGATGAAGTACGAGTTCCGATCATAGGTGTAACTTTCGAGTTTGGATGGGCATGGCGGGCGGGTGGGCGGTCTGGCTAGTGACCCTTGATGGAGTTGAGGAAGTCCTGGGCGCGCTTGGTCTGGGGGTGGTCGAAGAACTCGTCGGGCGTGCCGGTTTCCACGATCTGGCCGTCGGCCATGAACACGACGCGGTCGGCCACGCGGCGGGCAAAGTTCATCTCGTGCGTGATGACGATCATCGTCATGCCCTGCTGTGCCAGACGGACCATGACCTCGAGCACCTCGTTGATCATCTCAGGGTCAAGGGCGCTCGTGGGCTCGTCAAAAAGCATGGCCTTGGGTTGCATGGCAAGCGAGCGGGCGATGGCTACGCGCTGCTGCTGGCCGCCCGAGAGCTGTGCGGGCACCTTATCGGCCTGCTCGGCAACGCCCACGCGGCCCAGCAGGTCCATGGCGCGCTCGCGGGCCTCGTCCTTGGAGACACCCAGCACATCGACCGGTCCCAGCATGACGTTCTGCAGTACGGTCATATGTGCGAACAGGTTGAACTGCTGAAACACCATGCCCAGCTCGGCGCGCATGCGGGCAAGATCCTTGCCTTCTTGCGGCAGGGGCTCGCCCTCGATGAGGATCTCGCCCGAATCGATGGTTTCCAGGCGGTTGATGGTGCGGCACATGGTCGACTTGCCTGAGCCCGAGGGACCGATCACAACGACGACCTCGCCGCGGTCGACAGAGAGATTGATGTCGTTGAGGACGTGCAGATCGCCATAGTGCTTATCGACGTGTCTGAGCTCGATCAGCGGCTGATTGCCGGTGGAAGAGGTGCTCTGTGCCATGGTGCTCGGCTCCTTATGACTCGAAATGGTAAAGCGTTAGCGGATGATGGTCGCGCCGGTCTTGTGCGAAACATAGACAGCGGCCTTGTTGATCGCGACGTTGATGAGGATGTAGATGACCGCGATTACCAGGTAGACCGACACGAGGGCGTCGTAGTTGGTGATGAGCACGCGGGCATTTTGCATGAGGTCGGGGTAGCTCACCACGTAGGCGACGGTGGTGTCTTTGACTACGACCACAAGCTGCGAAATCAACGACGGAATGATAAACCGGATAGCCTGCGGCAACACGATTTTAAAGGTGATTTTAGCCTTGGAGAGACCGAGTGCCTGGGCTGCCTCGACCTGACCGCGCGGCACGGCGTTGACGCCGGCGCGGAAGATCTCGGCAAGTACACCGGCTGCAGCAAGCGCGACGGGAAGCGTGAGCATCCAAAACGACGGCAGCGCTATCTTGTACTGGGGCAGCACCAAAAAGAAGAAGTAGATGAACAGCAGGCTCGGCACGCCGCGGAAGAAATCAGTGAGCACGCGGCAGACCAGCTGCAGCGGCTTGATGCCGCTGGTGCGGCCGAGCATAAGGGCTAAGCCCAGCACCAGTGCAATGACGCCGGCGGTGAGTGCAACTTTAACGGTGCCCTCAAAGCCGGCAAGCAGGAACTTCCAGGTGGTGAGGTGCGTAAAGAAATACCAGTAGTGGACTGAAAGCTGACCGGTCACATAAAAGCGCTGCAGGACCAGAGCGATGAGCGCGGCCACGGCAACGAGCGAAATGGCGGTGCCGATGCGGATCTTGGCGCGCATCTTTGGGCCGGGAGCCTCGTAGAGCGCATCGCGCATGGTAAGTGCAGGGGAGGAATGCTTGCTCATCGGAGGATCCTCACCTTCTTATCGATATAGTTGCCAATGTGGCTCACCACAAAGGCCGTGCCCAGGTAGCCGAGCGCCGAGATAAAGAACGCGGCGACGCCGCCGAGCGAGCGCGTGTTGATGTAGCTCACCACGCCGGTGAGCTCCTGCGGTTTAAGCGGCACCTGGCTGCCGAGCGCGGTGGTGAGCATGACGGCGATAAAGAGGTTAGTCATGGGCAGCACGCTCGAGCGCAGCGCTTGCGGAATCACGATCTTGGCGAGGATGCGGTTAAAGCTCATGCCGAGCGAACGTGCGGCTTCGACCTGACCGACGCCGACGGTGTTGATGCCACTCATGAAGTTCTCGGAGCCAAAGGCCGAGCCCAAAAGGACCGTAGCGACGATAACGCAGGTGCGGTAGGGCAGAACGACCTTGAGCGGCGGCAGCGCGTAGACGACGATGATGAGCAGCGCGATGCCGGGGATGTTACGGAAGACCTGGACATACAGGTCGCCAAAGACGCGCAGCGGCTTGAGCGGCGACACGCGCATCACGGTGACGGCGACGGCCAGCACCATGGCGATGGCAAACGACTCAAGCGTCATGCCCCAGGTTGCTAGCAGCGCGTCGATATAGTTCTGGCCATAGAGCGACCAGAGCTCGGAGAGACTCATGCGGACCTCCCGCCGATAAGGAAAGGGGCTCCCGTGTGTACGGAAGCCCCGACAACTCAGTGAGGAAACAGTTTACCGCAATAAAGCGCATCATGCGTTTCCGTATGGTTTCGTTGCGGTCGTTACCAGGCTCGCTGCCTAGGCCCCGATCTCGGGCAGCTCGGGAACATTGGTGTCGCCCGTACGGTCGCCGATGCAGATCTGCCACAGCTCAGTCCAGGTGCCGTCGTCCTCGATCTTCTTAAGGAAGTCGTTAACGAAGGCGACGCCGTCGGAATCGAGCGGCAGGCCAATGCCATAGGGCTCCTTGCTGCCGAAGGGCTTGCCGGCAATCTTGTACTTACCGGGCTCGCGGACCAGGGCGCTCTGCTGCATGTTGTTATCGATGACGTAGGCGTCAACGCGGCCCTGTTGGAGTGCCTGGCGGGCCTCCTCGTCGGTCTTGAACTCCTGCTGGCTGGCCTTGGGAGCGAACTCCTCCAGGATGGCAGGGCCGTTGGAGCCGGACTGGACGGCGACGTTCTTGTCGGCCAGGTCGTCGACGCTCTTGATGTCGTCGTTATCGGCGAGCACCAGGATGGCCTGCTGGGTGTAGTAGTAGGGGCCGGCGAAGGAGACGAGCTTCTTGCGCTCGTCAGTGATGGTGTAGGTGGCAAAGACGGCGTCGACCTGGCCGTTCTGCAGGACGGACTCGCGCGTGTCCGAGGTCACCTGGGTGATCTCGACCTTGTTCTCGCCCAGAATGTAGTTGGACAGGAGCTGTGCGATACCGGCGTCGAAGCCGCGGGTCTGACCGTCCTTCTCGTTGAGGAGGGAGAAGAGCGTGGAGGTCTGAACGCCACCGATCTTAAAGACGCCGGCGTTCTTGACGGCCGTCGCCCAGGTGCTGGCGGCGATGGCGTCATCATCGGCCTTGGGGCCGTCGTTGACGAGCTTGTCGAATGCCTTGGCATCGAGCGTGGTGGAAGCCTCGGTATCTGCGGAGCTCTTGGAGGAGCCGGCGGCGGAACCCTTGTCGGCCTCGGCGCTGGTGTCAGAGCAGCCGGCAAGACCAAGGCCGGCGACGGTTGCGAAGGTAGCGGCAACAAAGCCGCGGCGGTCGAGAACGACCTGCTGGGAGAGGTTTTTGCTCATGGTAGAACACCTTTCTCAATAAAATCCCTAGCAGTTGAGTAGAGTTATACCCTATCGCGCTCAAATGGGTCAACACGAAATAACTCAGAAACATACTTGCCTTATGGGTAATTCTACCTACCAAAAAGGGACAGGTTTATTTTGGCAGGTTTTATCTGGGCAAACGTCGGTTATTACAGCTGAGATAGCGCTTTGCGGACGGCGTGGTCGCTCGCAGCGGTCGCTATAATGGCGGCAACGCGACACATATATAAGTAAGGAGATGGCATATGAACGGCTATTCGTTTTTCGCTCTGACCATGATTTAAAACCACCACAAAGGGGACAGGCACCTTCGTGGTGGTTTTGACCGATGCAACGGCATGCCTTGCTGCTTTGTCTCAATCTGTAACATCTGGACGGCCAAAAGGTCTCTATCTGTTACAGATTGAGACAAAGGTCAGGGGCAAAGACGGTTTGTCTAGATCTGTAACAGTTAGACGAGGATTTGTACGCTAGATGTTACAGATTGAGATAATCGCGTCGCGAAAATAAAAACCTCCGCAGGGGTGCTTTCCTTGCGGAGGTTTTCTTACTCGTTGAGTAGTCTCGCGGCTTCGGCGGCCATGTTCTCGACCGTCATGCCGTTCTGAGCGAGCAGTTCGTTGGGGTCGTAGCGGTCGGGGAAGCCCTTGGCGATGCCGAAGGTGCGCGTGCGCACAGGCGTGCAGGACAGATAGCACGCGACGCGCTCGCCCCAGCCACCGTCCAAGATGCCGTCCTCGAGGGTGACGACAACGCGATGCTCGGCGGCAAGGCTGTCGAGGAACTCACGGTCAAGCTCGGTTGCAAAGCGCGGGTTGACGAGCGTGGCCTCGATACCGTACTCGGCAGCCAAGCGGTTTGTCACGCGCTCGCCCAGCTCAAAGAAATCGCCAAGCGCGAGCACGGCAACGTCGCGACCCCGGCGCACCACGTTGTAGCGAACGGCGCTGTAGTCGGTGTCTTCGGCGGGCGCCAGATCGGGACGGCTTACCAAGCCAATGCCCGGTACGCGGATCGCCACGGGATGCTCGCGGTGGTCGAGCGACCAGCTCAGCATGGACAGATATTCCTCCATGCAGGCCGGCGCTAGGTAGCGCATGTTGGGAAGTCCACCCAGCATGGAAATATCAAAGAACGAAAGGTGCGTTTCGGACGTGGTGCCAAAGATCGACGCACCAAACACCAGGATGGTTGCGGGGGCGTCGTTGAGGCACAGGTCGTGCCACAGCTCGTCGTAGGCGCGCTGCAAAAACGTGCCGTACACACCAAAGACTGGCTTGGCGCCCGAGCACGCAAGCGCGGTGGCAAAGGTCACGGCGTGCTCCTCGGCAATGCCCACATCGACGAACTGTTTACCGGCGGCAGTGCGAAGCTCGGGTGTAAAGCCCATGATGTAGGGCGTGGCGGCCGTGATGCCCACGACCTGCGGATCGCGCTCGATGGCGGCGCTCAGGGCCTCGCCCGTAATGTCGGCATAGGTGCGCGGCGCAGGCTCGCTCGGATGGCCCGGGCAGAGCTTGCGCCCGGTCGCCATGTCAAACGGACCCACATGATGCCAGCGCTCGGGGTCGCTCTGGGCTGGCTCAAAGCCCTTGCCCTTGGCGGTCGAGACGTGCAGCACGATGGGATGATCGATATTGCGCAGTTCCTGCAGCGCGTCGACGAGGGCCAACACATCGTTACCGGCGTCCAGGTAGCGGTAGTCGAGCCCCATCGCGCGGAAAACGTTGCGCTCACAGGTACCGTTGCTGGCTCGCAGCTCGGCCAGATTGCGATACAGGCCGCCATGGTTCTCGGCAATGGACTGGTCGTTATCGTTGACGATGATGATCAGGTTGCTATCGAGTTCGGCGGCATTGTTAAAGCCCTCAAACGCCAGGCCGCCCGAAAGCGAGCCGTCGCCAATAACGGTAATGACGTTGTACGCATCGCCCGCCAGGTCGCGCGCGTGGGCAAGGCCGCAGCCCAAGCTCACCGAGGTCGAGGTGTGACCCATGGCGAACAGGTCGTGCTCGGACTCGTCGGGATTGGCAAAGCCAGAAGCCTCACCATAACGCTCTGGATCGATATAGGTGTACGCGCGCCCGGTCAGCGCCTTGTGAGCGTAGGTCTGGTGCGACACGTCAAAGACAATCTTGTCGGTGGGGGAGTTAAACACGCGATGGAGCGCGACCGTCAGCTCAACGACGCCCAGGTTGGGGGCAACGTGTCCGCCGACAGCGGCGGAGCTTTCGAGGATGGCGTGGCGAATCTCGTCGCAGAGCTGCGGGAGCTCGGCACGATTAAGAGCCTTGACGTCCTCGGGCGTTGTCGTTTGCGTAAGCAGCATCGTTGTGGGTTACTCCATGCGAATCGTGCGCCGGCACTCCCTCGGCCGGCACAATTGCACAAGACAGTCTCGCACATTTTGGCGCTTGATATGTGACGGCGGCGCGGTAATTCGCCAACTGGTGGGGCAAAACGTTTTGTCCGATGCCATACTGATGTGTTCCATGATGTTTTTATCGATTGTGCACAGGCCGTGGCTTGCCGCCGTGAGCCGCTGGAAGGAGGCCGCATGTCCGATACCGTTCGTGCCGAGAAAATCGCGCACGAGGTCGACTATGCCGCCCGTCAGCTGGCCCAGGCGGGCCGCTTGGACCTGACGCATGAGTTTATCCAGCATGGTGACGTGACGGTCTATGCACATGTGACTTCAGTAGCGCGGGCGAGCCTGTCCTTTGCCGAGTGCCTGGGCCGCGTCGGTGTCTCGGTCGACCGCGCCTCGTTGCTGCGCGGAGCCTTGTTACACGATTACTTTCTCTACGATTGGCACGATCCCGACCCAAGCCATCGACTGCATGGCTTTCGCCACCCGTTTTTTGCCCTGGCACGTGCGGAGGAAGATTTTGAGCTGACGCCGCGCGAGCGGAATATTATCGTGCGGCATATGTTTCCGCTGGTGCCGGTGCCGCCGACGTGTCGCGAGGCGTGGATTGTTTGCCTGGCGGATAAATGGTGTGCTCTGCGCGAGACGATTGCCGGCCGCCTGCCGCGCAAGGACGAGACGGACGATAGCGTGAGTAAAGCATCGAGTGAAAAGAGGAGAGGGTAGACGGTGGAAACCGCGATTGATATGGCGTTTGACGGCGCGACGCTTGCCGCCTGCCCACTCTCGGCACTGGTGCTCTCGTTTGCCTTTTACGGGTTTTGCGGTTGGGCATGGGAGTCGACAGTATGCGCCATGCTCAATCACGGACGATTTGCCAACAGTGGCTTTTTGCTGGGGCCGTGCTGCCCCATCTATGGCGCGGGCGGCATTGCCTGCTGGCTGCTGTTGCGCGGGATTCCGGATGCCTCGAGCCAGTTTGTCGCTGCAGCGCTCGTATGCAGCGTGATTGAGTACAGCGTAGGCGTGCTGTTGGAAAAAACAACGGGCGCTCGCTTTTGGGATTACTCGCACCTGCCGTTTAACCTGCACGGACGCATCTGTCTGTACTGGGCCTGCGCGTTTGGCTTGGGTGCGTTGTGCATTTGCCGTTTAGTGGAGCCGGCATTGCTGGGGCTGCTTGGCCATCTGCCGGTGCTGATTGTGCGGCTGTCCGCCTTTATCGTCGCGGTCGCGATGATGGTCGACGCGGTGTGCTCTTTGGCCAGCTGGCGCCGTCTGTCAGATCAGCTGGAGTGTGTGCGCGCCGACCTTGCCGACCGCATCAATGAGTCGCTTGCCGATGCGTCTGATTCCATGCTCGAACGTATTCCCGATTCGGCGATCGACTCGGTGACACAGACGCATATCCGCAGTCGTGCCGTTAACGCGTGGCTGGCCGAGCTGGGCGATGCGACGCTCGATGCCCTTCGTGAGAAGGCTTCGATGCCGACATTTATCTCGGATGGTGCTCGCGGCCTGGCACTTGCCGCCCGCCGCGTGGCCGATGCCGCGCCGAGCATGCCGCGTCCGTCGCTCAGTCGCCGCCTTGCCGGCAAGCGCATGAGCCGTCCGGTGCCGAGCGTGTCACTCAGCCGCCGCGACCTACGCTTCTTTAACGCCTTCCCGCGCCTGCGCATCAATCGCTACGAAGGTGTCATTCGAGCAACTAATCTCCGCGACCGCGCCCACGAGCTGTTTCGGCGCTAGCCGGGACGGGCGCGCTCACGGCTCCCTTGCTCGCGTATTTCCCGTCCGTTTCGCGTCCGTTGCCGTGCCGTTTCCAAGATTGCGGCACCGTTTCCATTCGACAACGCAGCGTTTAACAACGCCGTATCTGGTCTACACCAGTTGCCCCTCGGCCGCATTATGGGCGCCGACAACGTTCATGCGATCAAGGGGGAGCGAATGTACGATACGGGATCGACAACGTTTATGCTCATCTGCACTATGCTCGTGTTTTTAATGACACCGGGTCTGGCGTTTTTCTATGGTGGCCTGTCCAGGCGCAAAAATGTCATCAACACCATGCTCATGTGCTTTGGCGCCATTGGCCTGGTTGGTGTGCTGTGGATTGTTGCCGGCTGGTCGCTGGCCTACGGCGGCGACGGCTCGAGTCCGTTTATTGGAGGCCTTGACCAGCTGCTGTGCCTGCCGGTACTCAACCAGGTGCTGCAGGCGGCCGAGGGTACCGCGTCGGACGGCGCCGTCTACCCTCAGATCATCAACATCGCCTTTCAGATGGCATTTGCCATGATCACGGCCGCTATCGTTACGGGCAGCCTGGCCGGCCGCGTTAAGTTTGGCGCCATGACGGCTTTCCTGGGCATTTGGCTGCTCGTGGTCTATGCGCCGCTCGCCCACATGGTTTGGGGCGGCGAGGGCTCCTTTATCGGCGACATCATCGGCGCGCTCGACTTTGCCGGCGGCGACGTGGTGCACATTTCGTCCGGTCTTACGGGCCTGATCCTCTGCTTAATGCTCGGCCGTCGTCGTGGCTTTGGCATGGTGAGCTACCGTCCGCATAACGTGCCGTTTGTGGCGCTGGGCGCCGGTCTGCTTTGGTTTGGTTGGTTTGGCTTTAACGGCGGCAGTGAGTTCAAGGCCGATGCCGTGGCCGCGCTTGCCATCCTCAACACCGTGACGGCCAGCGCGGCGGGCATGGTCTCGTGGCTTGCCGTCGAGCGCGTGCACACTGGTCGCCCCACGCTGGTGGGCGCCAACACCGGTCTGGTTGCGGGCCTTGTGGTGGTCACGCCGGGTGCGGGCTTTGTCGAGCCGTGGGCGGCACTGGTCATGGGCCTGATCGTCTCGCCCGTCTGCTACCTGGCCATCAGCCATCTTAAGACCAAGCTTGGCTACGACGATGCGCTCGACGCGTTCGGTTGCCACGGCATTGGCGGCATCCTGGGCGGCGTACTCACGGGCCTGTTCTGTGTGCCGGAGCTTTCATGGACCGGTAAGGGCGGCCTGTTCTACACGGGCGACGTTTCACTGCTCATCTCGCAGATTTTGGGCATTGTGGTGACGGTCGTCATTGTACTGGTACTCGATTTGGTGATCGCCGCGGTGGTCAAGGCACTGTTCCACGGCAGCCTGCGTGTGGACGAGGCCGATGAGGCGCTGGGCCTGGATGCGAGTCAACACGGCGAGAGCGCCTACCCTTCGTTCTCCGGATTCGATTAGCAGCACGGCTTTCCCAGGCACCCGACCTTGCCCCTCAAACCGTCGCTTGCGTACCGAAGTACGCGGCGCTCCTCTTTCGGGGCAATCTCGGGCACCTGGAAAACCCGCGTCATTGAATGACAATTCATTTTCATTATTAAAAAAGAGGAATTCATTATGAAAAAGATCACGGCTATCGTGCGCCAGGAGAAGCTTGAGGTTCTTAAAGACGCGCTGTTTGCTGCTGATGTTCGCGGTATGACTATCAACCAGGTGCAGGGCTGCGGCGCGCAGCATGGCTGGAAGGAATACGTGCGCGGCAACGAGTTACTTGTCAACACGATCCCTAAGGTGCAGTTCACCCTCATCTGCGCCGATGAACATGTCGACGGCATTGTCGAGATTATCTGCAACGCCGCTCGCACCGGTGCCGTTGGAGACGGCAAGATTTGGGTCGAGCCGGTCGAGGAAGTCATCCGCATCCGTACCGGCGAACACGGTCCCGCCGCGGTGTAGGACAATCTTTCGCCTAGCGGGCGCGTCTCTCTTGGGGCGCGCCCGCTCTCGTCTACAATATCGTGCAGACGAAGGAGAGGCATATCCATGATCAAGATGTTTGCGAGTGACTTAGACGGAACGCTGCTGAATGCCCTGCACGAGGCAGACGGGACCATCCGCCGTGCCATTCGCGAGCTGACCGAGGCTGGCCTGCATGTGGTTCCCGCGACCGGACGCTCGACGCTGCCGGTCGGCGAGCATGGCTTTACGGGTCTGGCGCTTGACGCTTGCTGTTCCAATGGATCAATCGTGCGCGACAGCCATGGCGAGGTGCTCAAGACCTGGACCATCGATCCGCAGGTTACCGAGGAGCTGCTCAAGGCATTCCCGGACATTTGCTTTGATTGCTCCACACCCGATGGCATGTTCTCGAGCGGTTCGTTCGAGATGCATCAGGCGGGCTTTAAAAAGGACAGCCCCATCAAGCGTATTGTGATGCGCGGCATGCGTGCACGTGGCGGGTATCACGAGGAGCAGTATTTCGACCAGTCGATCGGCGACATCCTGCGCCACGACGTGTGCAAGATTAACTGCCGCGTGGCCTCGCCCGAGCTGGAGCGCGACCTTAAGGCGTATTTGGCCGAGCGATCGGACCGCGTGGTCAACGCGCCGTTCGATCCGGTGATGTTCGAGATCACGGACGTCGCGTGCAACAAGGGCGAGAGCGTGGCCTGGCTGGCGGGCTACTACGGTATTGCCGAGGACGAGGTCGCGGTTTACGGCGACGGCGGCAACGACATCGCCATGCTCAAGCGTTTCCGCCACAGCTATGCGACCAAAAACGGCAGCGACGCGGCCAAGGCCGCCGCGAGCGCGATCATCGGCAGCTGTATGGCCCATGCCGTCCCCAAACACATGCTCGCCACCATGCGCAAGCAAAACTCCCGCACCGTCATCGAATAATGTGACAAAAGGACAGCCCCTTTGTCACAGGGGTCTGTGTGCTTGGAATACGAACATATATTCGTATATATAACTAAGCTCTGGTAGAATCGGTATCGTTGACGGCAGTTCCATGTGCCGGGCAACGCCCTCCATCTGATGGGAGGTGATGCCCATGACCGATCTGATTGATTTTGTGAGACTTCTGACCGCTTTGGTCTCGTTCTTCACAGCGCTCGTCGGGCTTTCCGAGGCACTCAAGCAACGTTCGAAGCAACGTAAAAGGGGTCGCCGCCGCTAAGGCGTTGACCCCTTAATCCAAGCAACGGCGCTGCCCAGCTTTCCAGAACTTGGGCTGCCGTCGACACTATTCTACCCACGAATGACATTTTGGACAATCGGTAATGCCGCTCTAAAAGCCTGACACAACCGGCACAACCTAGGCGGTCGCTGGATGTGACAAAGAGGCTGCCCCTTCGTCACATTCCAAATATTGCCTTTACGTGTTGATGCACACGGTGTGCAATAATACTCGCACTGTGCAATAGCGCACAGGCTGAGTAACAAGGAGGACGCTTGTCCCAGCTCGAGAAATGCGATCGCCGGTCTCTTCGCTCGCAGCGTGCCCTTCGCCAGGCACTTGCCAGCGAGCTTGCCGAAAGCGGCGACCTTTCGCGCATTAACGTCGCGTCGCTCACCGAGCGCGCCGGTCTTACACGCCGCACGTTCTATTCGCACTACCGCGATATCCCCGACTTTATCAGCCAGATCGAGGACGGCCTGCTTGCCGAGATTCGCGAGCGGGTGGAGCTTATCACCGCAGCTCAATTACCCGATCTTTACCGCAATATCGACGAGCTCGAGCCGGCACCCGGTTCGGTTGAGCTGCTTCGCTATCTTGCGGCTAATCGCGACCTTATCGGGGCCCTGCTGGGCCCGGGCGGCGACCCCGCCTTTATTAAAAAGATCATCGATACCGCACGCGAGGCCGTGGTGCCGCGTGCACAGACGGGCATTTTGGGCTTGGCGCTGGGTACCTTCTTTGACTACTACGTCACCTATGTCGTGAGTGCCGAGGTCGGCATGATCCAACGTTGGTTTGAGCGTGACCTTTCTGAATCGCCCGAGACCATGGCGCGCATTATGACGGTCATCGCCTTTGTGCGCCCCGGCGACCTGTATGGCCAACCCATCGATATCAACGTGCCGGAATACGGCATGAAGCTATTGAACTTGCAGCTCGAGGATGCGATCGACACCACCGCAACCGTCGAGTCCAACAACTAAGAGGAGAGACAGATGAGCAAACTCGTCGAGGGCATTAAAGACCGTGTGGTCGCTGCCGCACGCGAGGCCGCGCCCGCCGTGGTGGACGCCGCGCAGAAGGCCGCGACCGCGGCTGCCGAGAAAGTTGCCGAGGCAGTTGCCGATGCCAAGAACGTGGCAGGGGAGACGCCCGTCGCCAGCGAGCCCACCACCGCAGCTGAGCCCGTAGCCACCGGCCACGCCCCCGAAGGCGCGATCTTCAACCCCGAGGCCGCCCGCGGCAACCTGCACCTGGGCATTGACGTGGGCTCCACCACCGTTAAGCTCGCCGTGCTCAACGACGATAACCAGATTGTCTACGCCAAGTACCAGCGCCACCACACCGACGTCCGTGCCTGCGCCCGCGACCTGTTCGAGGGTGCCGCGACCGTGCTGCCGACGGCCCAGATGACCTGCGCCATCACCGGCTCGGGCGGCCTGCTGCTGTCCCAGTGGCTCGACCTGGAGTTTGTCCAGGAGGTTATCGCCAGCAAGCGTGCCGTCGAGACCCTCATCCCGGCCACCGATGTCGCCATCGAGCTGGGCGGCGAGGACGCCAAGATCATCTACTTCGACAATGGCATCGAGCAGCGCATGAACGGCACCTGCGCGGGCGGCACGGGCGCGTTTATCGACCAGATGGCAACCCTGCTGCACACCGACGCGAGCGGCCTTAACGAGCTCGCGGCCAACGCCACCACCATCTATCCCATCGCCAGCCGCTGCGGCGTTTTTGCCAAGACCGACGTCCAGCCGCTGCTCAACGAGGGCGCCCGCCCCGAGGACGTGGCTGCCTCCATCTTCCAGGCTGTCGTGACCCAGACCATCTCGGGCCTGGCGTGCGGCCGTCCCATCCGCGGCAACGTCGCCTTCCTGGGCGGCCCGCTGCAGTATCTCTCCGAGCTGCGCCACCGCTTCTACCTCACGCTCACTCTGGACGAGGAGCACCGCATCGTGCCCCAAAACGCCCACCTGTTTGTGGCGAGCGGCGCCGCCATGGCGCACGAGTCCAACAAGCTCAGCTCGTTCCCGCAGCTCATCGATGCCATCGATGCCCTGGGCGACACGCAGGGCGCCGAGGTCGAGCGCCTGGACCCGCTCTTTGCCACCGACGAGGATTTTGCCGAGTTCAAAACCCGCCACGACACCGAGGTCGTTCCTAAAGGCAAGCTCGACGGCTACACCGGCCGCGTGTTCATCGGCATCGACGCCGGTTCCACCACCATGAAGGCCGCACTCGTGGGCGAGGACGGCCAGCTGTTGCACACCTGGTACGGCAACAACAACGGTGACATCCTGGGCACGGCCAAGGTCATCATGGCCGATTTCTACAATCACATTCCCGCCGGCTGCACCATCGGCCACGTGACTACCACGGGCTACGGCGAGGCGCTGCTCATCGAGGCCCTCAAGGCCGATTCCGGCGAGATCGAGACCGTCGCGCACCTGCGCGGCGCCAAGGCATTCCTGCCCGGCGTCGAGTTTATCCTGGACATTGGCGGCCAGGACATGAAGTGCCTGCGCGTCAAGGATGGCGTGATTGAGCACATCATGCTCAACGAGGCCTGCTCGTCGGGTTGCGGTAGCTTTATCGAGAGTTTCGCCGTGTCTATGAACATGGACGTTCGCGCGTTCGCCGACGCCGCTATCCACGCCAAGGCCCCGGTCGACCTGGGCAGCCGCTGCACGGTCTTTATGAACTCGCGCGTCAAGCAGGCGCAAAAGGAAGGCGCCACGGTGGGCGACATCGCGGCCGGCCTGTCCTATTCCGTCATCAAGAATGCCCTGTTCAAAGTCATTAAGCTGCGCGATCCCAAGGAGATCGGCAGCCAGGTGATCGTCCAGGGCGGCACCTTTATGTCCGATGCCACGCTGCGCGCGTTTGAGCAGCTCACCGGCGTCCACGCCGTACGTCCCGACATCGCCGGCTGCATGGGTGCCTATGGTGCTGCCCTGCTCGCCCGCGATCGCGCCGGCGCCGATGGTACCTCGACCATCCTCTCGGCCGAGGACATCGCGCACCTCACCGTGACGCAAAAGCACGTCCGCTGCGGCCGTTGCTCCAACAACTGCCAGCTCACCGTCAACGATTTTGGCGGCGGCAGACGCTTCATTACCGGTAACCGCTGCGAGAAGGGCGCCGGCCACAAAAAGCAGAAGACCGAGGCCCCCAACCTCTTCAAAAAGAAAAACGAGCTGCTCTTTAACCGCGAGGTCCTGAGTCCCGACGAGGCCCCGCGTGGTACCGTCGGCATTCCGCGCGCGCTCAACATGTACGAGAACTACCCCTTCTGGCACGCGTTCTTTACGCGCTTGGGCTTTAGCGTGCAGCTGTCCGACCAGTCGAGCAAGAAGACCTACCAGGCGGGCATCGAGTCCATGCCGTCCGAGAGCGTGTGCTATCCGGCCAAGATGAGCCACGGCCACGTGATGAACCTTATCGACCGCGATGTCGACTTCATTTGGATGCCGTGCGTGCGTTGGGAGCGCAAAGAGGACCCGACGGCTGGCAACTGTTACAACTGCCCCATCGTTATGAGCTACCCCACGGCGCTGGCGCTCAACATCGACGAGATCCGCGAGCAGAACATCGAGTTCCTGTATCCGTTTGTGCCCTATCACGACAAGACTGAGCTCAAGCGTCGCCTGTACCAGGCGCTCGCCGTCGATCGCGTGGCCGACGCCGAGGCCGGTCGCGGTCGCGTGCGCGGTCCCAAGATCACGCGCTCCGAGGTCGACGCCGCCGTCAATGCCGCCTTTGAAGCCGATGCTCGTTTCCACGAGGACATCCAGACCATGGGTGAGGAGGCCCTTAAATGGGTCGAGGACCACGGCGGCCACGGCATCGTGCTCGCCGGCCGCCCCTACCATAACGACCCCGAGATCAACCACGCCCTGCCCGAGCTTATTTCGAGCTTTGGCTTTGCGGTCTTTACCGAGGATTCGCTTGCGCATCTCGTGAAGCCCGAACGCCCCATCCGCGTGGTCGACCAGTGGATGTATCACAGCCGCCTGTACGCTGTCGCCCGTTTTGTGACGATGCGTAACGACCTGGACCTGATCCAGCTCAACTCTTTCGGCTGCGGCCTCGATGCCCTGACCACCGATCAGGTGCAGGAGATTCTGGAAGCCAGCGGCAAGATCTACACCGTGCTCAAGATCGACGAGGTGTCCAACCTGGGCGCCGCGCGCATTCGCATCCGCTCGCTCATGGCCGCGCTTAAGGACCAGGAGGCCGAGCGCCTGGCCGAGGCCACGGCCGCGGGCGAGGCCTACGAGCAGGGCGATGCAGCGCCGGTGGCTCCCTCCACAGATGCTCCCGCGTTCGCGAGTCGCAAGTACACGTTCGAGGCGCAGCGTGAAAGCGCCTCGACCGCGTGGCCCAAGGTGCCCTTTACCGAGCAGATGCGCGAGGAGGGCTACACCATCTTGTGCCCGCAGATGGCGCCGATCCACTTTGACCTGGTCAAAGAGGTGTTCCGTGGTGCTGGCTACAACTTGGAGCTGCTGCCCTCGACCGATCACGACGCCGTCGAGGCCGGCCTGCGCTATGTGAACAACGACATCTGCTATCCGTCGATCCTGGTGACGGGCCAGATTATGGAGGCCATCGAGAGCGGCCGGTACGACCTGTCCAAGACGGCTGTGGTTATCAGCCAGACCGGCGGCGGCTGCCGTGCCACCAACTACATCGCGCTCATCCGCAAGGCCCTGCGCGAGAGCGGCCACCCCGAGATCCCGGTGATCTCGCTTTCGGCCGTGGCGCTCGGCGAGGACAATCCCGGCTTTAAGATTACGCCGGCGCTGCTTAAGCAGGCAGTCTACGCGGTGCTCTTTGGCGACGTGATGATGCAGACGCTCTATCGCTGCCGCCCGTACGAGGCCACGCCCGGTGCCGCCAACGCACTCTACGAGGAGTACATGGCGCGCGCCCGCAAGCTGGCGCCCAAGTTCAACCGCCACAACTACACCAAGCTGTGCCGCGAGGCCATCCGCGCGTTCGATACCATGCCGCTCGTGGGTGAGGGTACCAAGCCGCGCGTGGGCGTGGTCGGTGAGATCTTGGTCAAGTTCCACCCCACAGCCAACAACCACGTGGTCGATGTCATCGAGCGCGAGGGCTGCGAGGCCGTGGTGCCGGGCCTGCTCGACTTCTTCCTGTACTCCATGAGCAATGCCGAGCTGCAGAAGGACGAGCTGGGAAGCTCTGCTACCACGCGCGCTGGTATGCAGGCGCTCATCAAGCTCGTGGACTGGATGCGCACGCCGGTGGAGGAGATGCTCGAAAAGTCCCGCCGCTTTGAGGCGCCCGAGCGCATCGGCACCATGGCCGACAAGGCCCGCACGGTGCTTTCGGTGTGCAACAACATGGGCGAGGGCTGGCTGCTCACGGCCGAGATGCTCGACCTGATTGATCATGGCGCGCCCAACATCATCTGCACGCAACCCTTCGCGTGCCTGCCCAACCATGTGGTGGGCAAGGCCGTGATCAAGGAGCTGCGCCGTCAACATCCCGAGAGCAACATCGTTGCGGTGGACTATGATCCTGGTGCGTCCGAGGTCAACCAGCTCAACCGTATTAAGCTCATGATTAGCGTGGCCAAGGAAAACATGCGCGCCGGCAAGGGCTTTAAGCTCGAGAAGGTGGCGCCGCTCGCGATGGACGAGGTCACCGGCCAGATGCGTGCCCATGATGGCTGCGTGAGCTGCGGACCGGCCAGCGAGGAGGCCGTTGCATCGGTCGCCAAGCGTCTGGGACGCGGCATTAAGAAGTAGCTTGCCTGCTATGGGCTGGATATGAGACAAACGGGTGGTAGCCGTACCGGTTACCACCCGTTTTTGCTGGATATATGTTGCGCAAATGACCTTGCTACAGCCTTCCGTGGGCTTGCCCGATTTTTGGGCCGGTTCGGGCTTTGAGGACAAGTTACTGCAGGCCCAAGGCGATTTTTCGCTCAACGCGGGCCAGCACAGCGTGACCTATCTGCCAAACGACGAGACGACCGCGACTGGTCGCTACCAGGTGCTGCTATACGACAACAACTTTGGTGCGGCCGAAAGCTATCCCTCGTTCGACTGGGGTCAGCTGGGCGCCGCGGTGGTGACCGACTACAACAAGGGCACGCATTCGTTTGGGCGCATCTTTACAGTGGACGAGGCGGCCCGCACCTACGAGCTCGAAGACCAGATCGCGGTGCCGTTCTCGGGCTACGTTAGCAGTGCGCAGCGTGTCGGCAATTCGAACAGCATGCTCGTGGCATCGGGCCAGGCCAAGACCTTTACCGAGTACGATCGCTATGAACTGCCTATCGCCACCTACGAGATGGAAGCCGAGAAGTGCATCTACCGCGTGTACAAGTACGAGCTGTAGCGCTGCGCTCCGCATCACTTCACATCGAACTCCACGCGGTCGAGATCGGGCACATTGAGGTCGATGAGCTTGCGGGCGACGTGGCGGTCGTGTGCCCCAAGCGTCTCGCCTGTCGTCACATGGGCGACGATTTCGCGCTCTACAATGCCTTCCTCGTCCCCTTCGGTGGCCGAGGTCTCGACGGCGACGGTGTAATCCTTAAAGCCCGGCAGCACCGCGGCAAGCTCGCGCGTGGTCTCGGTGACGCCGTAGCCGTCCTGCACGCCGGCCTGCGCCGAGCCAATGGAACCCGCCGTCATGACGATGCAGGGGATGGCAAAGATCACCGTGCCCACAATAATGCGGCGGCGCACCTTGCGTGACAGCTCGTCGACCTCGGCATTTTCCTCGGCGGTCACAATGCCGTCGCCGTTGAGGTCGCGCTTGAGCGGCACGCGCAATAGAAGTAGTACGGCTTCGGCAGCCAGTGCGATAAAGACCACGTTGATGCCAAACTCATAAAGCGCCGAGAGAAACAGTGACCCGCTTGCGATGGCGATGCCATAGCCCGCCGCGCACAGGGGCGGCATGAGCGCGGTCGCCACGGCTACGCCGGCAATGAGCGTCGAAGGCTCCTGATCGCGCGAGTTGCCCAGCCCGCCCGCAAAGCCGCCCGCGAGCGCGACGGCAAGGTCCCATATGGTGGGTGTCGAGTTGTCGATGATGGCGGCCGTGGTGGTGCCAAGGGGCGAGAGCTTAAAATACAGCGTGGACGTGACTAGGCAAAAGACCATCTGCAGTGCGAGGCTGGCAATGGCCTCGACGGTGATCTCGCGGTCGAGCGTGGCAATGCCATATGCCATGGCAAGAACCGAGCCCATGAGCGGGCAGATGAGCATGGCACCCACGATGGCGATGCCCGAGTCGATATCGAGGCCGATGCTCGCGATCAACATGGCGATGATGAGGATGCACAGGTGAGAGCCGGTCAGGCGTGCCCCGTTTACAAAGCGCTTGCGGATCACGTGATAGGGCGCGCGACCCTCGCGAATGTTGAACGCGCGCTTGAGGAAGCGGGTGATGTTTTCCATGGCTTCGCTATGAGCAGGGCGGATGCCGTGGCGCCGGTGATGGCGTTCACGCAGTCGCTTGAGCTGTTGTCTATCGAGTTCCATGTCCACCTCGTTCCAGCGCGGTCCGCGCAACGCGCCCGTTGTCCTAACTCTACACCGTGGCGGGCGGGGTGTCTGTTGGATGCGGAATCCGATAGGGCGGATGACGCGGGAGCAAATGCAAATCACAGGCTCAATTCCATCCCGCGAGAATATGATGCACCAGCTCCTTCAAATGTGACGAAACTGTGAAGCACGAGAGCGTGAATTTCAAAAAATACGCTGGTCGCCAATGTTGCGCAACAGAATTCAAAAATCGACAGCTACCGTTTGATACGTATGGATACATCCGTGTCAAAGGGAGAAAGCCATGGCAAACTACAGTCCACAACACTTTGGGCCTCGGGCCAAGACTGTCAACGTCAAGGGCGTTGCTAACCGCGCCGTCGCAACCGTTTTGACGGCGGGCCTCATCGCTCAGCCGCTCATGTCGCCGCTGGCGGCAATCGCCGCAC